>CAYNPR010000001.1:0-30112 GCA_964399115.1 uncultured bacterium
AATGGTGAATTTAATTTTACTAAAGTTACTCTCCCCGATTTGTCTATAAAACCCCGGCCGGCCATTCCGGAAATGATGACTATATATCCAGCCTACCCGAATCCGTTCAATCCATCTACCACTATCCGATTCTCGGTTTTGAATACAAAAGAACCTCTGTCCCTACATATTTATGACATTGACGGACGGCTGATTGAGACATTATTCAGCGATTACGTTATGCCTGGAGTTCAGGTAGTTCGATGGAATGCAAGACGGCACCCAAGCGGGATATATTTTGCCATGTTTCGATCTGGGGAATCAATAAGAACATCAAAGCTGATCTTGATGAAATAATGTCAAATCCTCGGTTGACTCATTATGAAGTCGTCAATGAATTATTGCTTCTTCAATGGAGCGACGATACCGAAAATGCATTACCGTTAAAAGGTTTAAGAAACAACTGCCCCTGTGCTTCCTGTATAGGAGAAAAAGACATTTTCGGGACCGTTTATAAAAGCCCTCCTCAAAAATTGATTGAATCCAGCTATATTCTCAATGGAATTAAGCCTGTTGGATACTATGCACTTCAACCATTTTGGGATGATGGGCATAATTCAGGGATTTACTCCTTTGAACTATTAAGAAAACTTTGCGATGAACTGGACCAATAATTTCGTCATCGATAGAAGAAAATTCTTTTTTTTATTGTTGCCTTTTTTCGGGTCAATATTCGCTTCGGAAACACCCATCAGGGAAATCTCCTTGTTTGGCCTAATCACAGATCGAAAGCAGGAAATTTCCGGGATGGACTGGTATGGAGATGATCTTTTCCTTTTACCTGAGAATCTAAACGGACACCTTTTCGTCATCCCAAAATCAGATTTGGCGAAATATCTCGACAATCCAGGTGAAGATCCCATTTTGTCGCACCAGATCCCATTCAATACACCGAATTACGATCAAACCATATCCGGTTTTGATTCTTTTGAAGCCATCGTATTCAAGGGAAATGACGTATTCATTACAATTGAAGTAAAGTTAGAAAAGGCCATGACCGCTTACCTGGTTCGGGGAAACATTGACCCTACCACAAAAACGGTGTCAGTCCCAGAACAGGATTTGGTAGAACTAATCCCACCTGCCACAGTACCGAACATATCTTATGAATCCGCCTTGGTTCATAAAGAAAATGTCATTCTCTTCTATGAAGCGAATGGGCAAAATATTCTTGATGCGCCGGAGCAATACACTTTCTCTCCTTCCACAAAAACTATGGCCACAATTCCATTTCCTTTTTTGGAATATCGTTTAACGGACGTCACTCGCTTGGATGATAAAAATCGGTTCTGGGGAATAAATTATTTTTGGCCCGGCGATAAAAAATCCATCAACCCCGCTAAGGACAGCTTAACGAAAAAATTCCACCAAGGAAAATCACACAGTCAATCGGATGCGGTGGAACGACTGGTGGAATTCGAAATCAGGAAAGGGAAAATCCAATTTTCAGGCAGGGCACCCATCCAACTGGTGTTGGATAAGGAAAGATCCAGAAACTGGGAGGCCATCGCCCGCTTAGACGACAAAGGATTCCTGATTGCAACCGATAAACATCCCAGGATGATCCTTGGTTTCGTTTCCCAGAAATAAATGAAGAAATTTTTCCTTCTTTTTCTATCTGCATTATTTCTTTCTTATTCTTTTTGCCAAGAACGGCACGAATCTTATGTTCTATTAATCTCATTTGACGGATTCCGGGCGGATTACCTGGATTGGTACGACACTCCAAATATCGACAAATTCACTGAAAACGGGGTGCGCAACATTGGAATGAAACCATCCTTCGTAACAAAAACCTTCCCGAACCATTACAGCATCGCCACAGGAATGTACGTTGAAAACCACGGTCTTATCGGGAATGAATTTTATGATCAAAAACTGGATGACTACTATACTCTTCGAGATAGAAATAAGGTGGAAGATCCAAAATTTTACGGTGGGGAACCCATCTGGGCCTCAGCTGAAAAACAAGGTGTGAAAACAGCATCCTTCTTCTGGGTCGGTTCAGAAGCGCCTATCGGCGGATTATATCCCAGCAAGTGGAAACGCTACGATCATGACTTTCCGTTTGGCGGGCGTATTGATTCGGTGGCACACTGGTTTTCTCTTCCCCAACAAGAACGGCCAAGATTATGCCTGCTCTATTTTCACGAACCTGATGCCACGGGTCATGACTTTGGGCCAAAAAGCACGGAAACGGGAATGATGGTAACTCAAATGGATTCCATTTTTGGTCTTCTTATTGAAAAAATGAGCAACTTGGATATTTTTCCGCAGTTGAACATAATCGCTGTCTCTGATCACGGTATGGCGGAGATCAGTTCCGATAGAACGGTTGATCTGTCAGAATATACAAATATGGATGCCATCATTCAGGAAGGCGCCGGCTCCTACGCCATGCTCTACGGTGAAAATGAAACAGCGGTTAAAAAAGCAGTCATCGATTTGAAAAATGCGCCACATATTTCCGTTTTTCTAAAAAATAAGATTCCCGACAGGTTCCATTTTAAAAACAATTATCGGATCAAGGATGCATTGGTTCTGGCCGATGAGGGCTGGTACATCAATAATCAGGCCATCAGCACTTCATCCACTGCAGGCGCATATATCCCCACGGGAGGAACCCATGGTTACGACAATGATCTTAAAAGCATGCATGCTTTATTTGTGGCAAATGGACCTTCATTTAAAAATGGGGTGATTGCCGAACCATTTGAAAACGTTAACGTTTATCCTATGATCGCCCACATTCTTGGCATAGTGCCCAATCCAGAAATTGATGGAAGGCTGGAAAATACAAGTCACATTCTGAAATAAGTTATTTTGCTTTCCCCTGGGCGGCAACCACATCCATGGCTGCCTGGATTGCCTCCTGATCTCCTAGGTAATAATGTTTGATCGGGCGCAATTTTTCATCCAATTCATAAACCAAGGGAACACCAGTGGGAATATTCAATCCTACAATGTCATCATCGGACACGCGGTCTAAATATTTAACCAGAGCCCTTAGTGAATTTCCATGGGCGACGATTAAAACACGCTTGCCTTTTTCAATATCCGGTTTAATTGATTCAAACCAATAAGGTAAAAAGCGGTCAACTGTATCTTTCAAGCATTCCGATGCCGGAAGATCGGCAGGATCCAAATCAGCATATCGTTCATCAAACCGGGGATGCCTTTTATCATTCAGATCCAGTTTTGGCGGTGGTGTAGTGTAACTCCGACGCCAAATATGGACCTGTTCATCTCCGTATTCAGCTGCCGTTTCTGCTTTATTCAACCCCTGGAGTGAACCATAATGTCTTTCATTTAAACGCCAGTTATAATGGATGGAACCATATAGTTTGGCCAGCTCAATGTTACTAACTCCCATTTCTTTCAAGCAAATATCCATGGTATCATTTGCCCGTTTTAGAACCGATGTATGAATGACATCAAATTCAAAACCGCTTTCTTTGAGAAGCTGCCCCGATTGACGAGCCTCCGATTCACCTTTTTTTGTAAGATCAACATCAGTCCAACCCGTGAACCGGTTCTCCAGATTCCACTGGCTTTCACCATGGCGCAGCAAAACAAGTTTTTTCAATTAATATTCATCCAATTGAAACATAACAAAAGCCATTTTATAACGATCATATATCTTGACTCAAATTGTAGCATGAAATTCCCAATCTCTTTTTTCAGACAAAAGGAATTTTTTCAGTAGATTTGGTCATGTGCGGACGAAAGACGCTCACCCGTGATATGCAATCCATTATTGAAGAATTGACTATCGATGAATGGGATGCAGAAGATTATAATCCTAGCTATAATATTGCTCCAAACCAATCATCACTTGTTTTAGTTGGTAAAAAATATTCCAGAATTGTTAAAACAATGAAATGGGGGTTGATCCCTGCCTGGGGAAAAGACAAATCCATCGGATCGAAGATGATTAATGCACGATCCGAAACATTATTGGAGAAACCTTCCTTCCAAAATTTAGTCCATCACAATAGATGTGTCGTCATTGCTGATGGTTATTTCGAATGGAAACGGGAAAACAATGGGAATCAACCATTCTACATTTTTCATCCTGAGCACAAACTGCTCCCCATGGCCGGACTTTGGACAGCCTGGGAATCAAATTATAATGAAACCATCCATTCGTACACCGTAATCACAACCACACCGCAAAAGGGAATCTCCCACATTCATAATCGCATGCCCGTCATTTTGAATCCAACTGCAATTGACGAATGGATTTTTTGTGATGACCATCCACAGCCTCAAGTTATAGACTACTTGAAACCTTATGCTGGAAAACTTTTAACATCGCCAGTATCTACATATGTCAATTCACCAAAAAACAATTCACTGAAATGTATCCGTGGAACTGACGATACTTCTACATTAGAATTATTTTAAGTATTACCTAATTGGAGATCTTCGGAATTTAGGAAGCAGATGCTTCAATTGATTTTTTTGATTCATAATTTAATTCCCAGGCCAGTCTTAATCCCAAAAGCACCAAGTCAGTACGAACATCATGAAAAATGTTTTCAGGTTCAAAAAGCCTGGAAAAACCTCCCGTAGCTAAAATAATTGGCGTATCTGATTTAAAAAGTTCCTTTGTCATTTGATTTGTAATTTCCTTTACCATCCCTAGCTGTCCAAAATAGAGACCGGACTGGATGCTGCCTGAAGTGGATCGACCGATAACGTGTTCTCTCCTCAATATTTCAACGGAAGGAAGCTTAGCAGTTTTAAGTGAAAGAGATTCCATTGATGTTTCTAGTCCCGGGAATATGGCTCCGCCATAATAGATTTTCTCCTTATTAATAGCATCCAGAGTCGTGGCTGTGCCAAAATCAACCACAATTATATTTTTTCCTGGGAACAAGTTGACGGCGGCAAGCCCGCCTGCAATACGATCGGCACCAACCTCAAGCGGGTTACGATATCGAATCTGGAGACCTGTTTTTACACCAGGTCCAAGTTCAAATGGCTCTAACTGAAAATATTTTAAACAAGCATTCCGGAAAGAATGAACCCTGTCCGGGACTACGGAACAAAAACTAATGGCCTGGATTTTTTCTGGAGAGATAGCATTTTCCCTTAATGCGCTTCTTAAAAAAGTTCCCATCTCATCGGAAGAACACCTGTAGGCAGATGACTTGCGGAATTGCAGAACCAGTTCCGCATCTTCATATATTCCGCAAAGTAGTGACGTGTTCCCTATATCAGCAGTTAGGAGCATGAGAAATCCGTACAAATTTTGACGAGGGATTGTGCTAGTTCTTCAGATGATTGTGATGAAAAAATCTTTGTTGATTCATTCTCCAATATCTGAAAATTTGTTTGAGCACCATTTTCTCGATCCGAAACATTATTATGAACCACATAATTTGCATCGGTTTTCTTAAAAAGATTTGCAATTGCACTCAATCGTTCTTTACTATTATGGCTTGAAGTTAATTTAAAAGGAATGAAACAGGTTTGTTGACCTTGGCACCACGATCTGATCTTTTCTGCAATCTTTGGTGTTGGTTTTAACTTAATGTCCAATGCTTTTCCGGATGATTCAATCTTTGTTTTCTGATCAAGTGGTTGACCATTGATCCCAACCACAAAATAATCACCAACAGCCGCCAGATGGATTATAGCTGAAAATTTGTGTTTCTTCAGTTTCTTTTTCATTCGATTTTTAAGATCGATTACAGTTTCAAAATGCTCAAGAATGCAAGGTTTCTTTGGTAATTTGGCTTGGGATCCGTGAAGGTAATAAACTTCCCAGTTTTGAGCGTTGAATTGGTCGGCTATCGCTGCTCCAGTTCCACCACTGCTCAAGTTGGTAATATAACGGACTGCGTCAATAGGTTCTCGTGTTCCACCCGAAGTAATAAGCACTGTCTTTTTAGAAGCGGGATTAAGTTTTTTCAAGATTTCAGCCAGTATTTCATCAGGCTCGAGCATTCGTCCCCACCCTTCATCCCCGCACGCCAGCGCGCCAGAATCGGTTCCAAGAATTGTTGCACCCCAGTCATTGAGCTTTGCTAAAGAATTTTGAGTGGCTGGGTGACCCAACATTTTTGTATTCATGGCCGGAGCTATAAAATAAGGCTTGTCGAAATCATGTGCTAAAAATAAGGCTGTAACTAGGGTTGAACCGTCACCGGCAGCCATTTTGTTTATTGTATTCGCTGTTGCCGGTGCGCAAATAACAAAATCAGCCCACTTTACAAAGTTGATGTGAGCCATCATATTCCCACTCTCGTATATGTCGCCCATAACAGGTCTACCTGTTAAGCCTTCCAATGTGGCATCCCCTATAAAACAAAGAGCCGAGTTTGTAACGACTGTTTGAACTTCATGCCCATCCTGTACCAACTTGGAAATCAGCTGGGCTGATTTGAATGCGGCAATGGAACCCGTTATTTTGAAAAGAATTTTATAGGACAACATTATCTATGAGTCTCACTTTCCCAAGTCTTACGGCACCAAATCTTCGACCACTATGTTCTTCAATATACTCAACATGAAACTGTATGCGTTCCAATTCATTCGTTATAACCTCTGGCGAATTATTTGTTAATAATTGGTGGTAAAACTGATGAGCAATTCCTCTTTCCTGTTTTGAAAGTCTTTCATTCCGCGAGCTGAGCGCAAGTCCATCACTTTCACGTATAGTAGGGCACAAAATGATTTTGGTATTCATGAAAAATGCATCTGTCATATTTTTCACAAGTTTGTATTGCTGATAGTCTTTTTCACCCATATACATTCTATGTGGTTTTACTGTATTTATCAGTTTCATCACCACGGTTAAAACACCATCAAAATGTCCTGGCCGCTTCTTACCTTCCATTATTTTGCTGTGATCTGTTTCATTGACACGAAAGCGGTACCGATCAGAATACAATTCATCGTAGGTAGGCAACAAACAATAACTCACGCCTGCATTTGTCAGTAATGCCAGATCCTGTTCCAGGTCTCCAGGGTAGTTTTCATAGTCATTACGATTATTGAACTGAGTTGGATTGACATAAATGCTTACAACTGTAATATCATTTTCATTCTTGGATTGTCTCACCAACGAAAGGTGACCTTCGTGGATAGCTCCCATGGTAGGTATAAATCCAACTGATTTCCAATTTTTGGTTTTACTTTGAATTTTTTTTAATTCAATAAGTTTAGTGATGGATTTCACTTTAATAACTTTCCTGTTTCGATGGAAAATTCTTATTCTTCACATCATCGCAATAACCATTCAAGGCTTCCAATATTTTATAATGTGCGTCCAGATAGGTTCGCAAGAATTTTGGCTTAAAACTTGGATTCATACCTAGAAGATCATGCCAAACTAAGATCTGACCGGATGTGTTCACGCCCGCTCCAATTCCTATAGTTGGTACACTAATTGCGTTCGTAATTATTTTACCCAGTGAAGATGGTACCATTTCTAAAACTATTGAGAAGACTCCGGCCTGTTCAAGCATCTTAGCGTTCTCAATTAGTTGTGTAGCGGTTTTTTGACCCTTCCCCTGGAGTCTATGACCCCCGAGTTGGTGTACGGATTGAGGCGTCATCCCCAGATGCCCCATAACAGGTACTCCTGATCTGATAATGTATTCAATGTCTGTAAGTGCATCTCCAGCACCTTCGATCTTTACCGCCTGAGCTCCGGACTTACAAAACCGATCTACCGTTTCCATTGTAAGAGTCTGCCCTTTGCGGTGAGCCAAAAAAGGCATGTCTGCAATAAGCGGTTTAGATTTTATGCCACGGTTTACCGCAGCCACATGTAAAGTCATCATATCCACCGTGGCAGGAATAGTCGTTTCGTGGCCATGCATAACCATGGCCAGACTATCTCCCACCAACACAGCATCAATATCACTTTTATCCAAAATGCAGGCGGATAGATAATCGTAGCAGGTGATCATGGAAATTTTCTGACCAGATTTATTTTTTTGTTGAAAAACCTGGAGGTTAATCATACCATGTGCTCCTTCTGAATTACTTTTTCAAAAGCCTGATATAATTCAAGGTAAATACTATTTTCTAGGGCTTTCTTATGTCCTTTGATAGTCTCACTATCACCGCGGATAATTGGACCTGTAACCTGTGGCGTATTGGAAAGTGCATTATTTATAATTTGACTTAAATAAGGTTTTATAACATAAACAGGCAGATGCCAGATTTTGAATTGTTTTCGAAGTGCAATCCAAATCATGCTCGTAAAATTACCTGCCATGGAACACCATGCATGGTAGAGAGGTTTTTCGTTTACCGGAATGGAAAATGCGGGATTATTCAATTCAGGAAACAACTCACTAAAGCTGATTTTCTCTTTTTCAGTTATAAAAGGGATGTTTTTGTATTCGTCCAGTGTAAGCATTTGCGGTCCAAAGGTCATTAAGGGATGAGCACCCTCTGCCAAATCAGTATGTACAAAGCCGGAAAAATGAATATAATTTTTACTGGGAAATTTTTTTTTCAGTGGTTCAATAAATTCTATCAGTGAATCATCAGAGATCGCACACAAAATTTTCTGGCGATCAGCAATAAGAGGCAAAAGATCAGTATCATCAGAGCGTTTCCACTGTGTAAATGGAATTGAACAATAATTAAAATAACAACCCAGATGGGTTGCTAAACGGCCACCGCCAATAATAAGGTAGGATGATTTTTTGTTCGGTACCTGTCTCATGGATCAAGTCCGTTGTTATTATTCGATTATTGTCGCGTACAGTAAATGTTACGCGCAGGATAATATTAAGTACTGTAGTGCTAATATTGAAACACAATTATTATTTCTCTGTAAACCTGATTTATGTAAAAATAACCATTTCGATTTGCACATTACTCAGAAGTTTACCGATAGGATAGAACAGACACTTGCTGTACTCAATTTTGCTAATCTATTTAGTTCAAGTAAATATCAAAGAAATCAATAAAGGAGAAGAAAAAGAAAACCCCCTGATTCTTCTCCATTGGATCTGTTTTAATATTTTATATAAAATAAACTAATCGAATACGCCAACAAGAAATATATTGATCCCCACATTCCACCAATACGTATAGTCTACATTCTCCATCAACCCCGTGACTAGAATCCATTCTGATTGAAGTTTTACCCGAACGGGAAAGGCAGACCCGATAAAATTTATAAAATGGAGAGGAATGGAAAATCCAGCGGTGACGCCATGACCCGGTGGAACAAATCCCATCCCTAACTTCAAATTCATATCCCAGTGCCTATATATTCTATGAGTAAGCCGGCTTATGTCTGGTTCAGCTACAAAAATAAACCCAGGGGTTTGTAAATTTTGGTCAACTGAATCTGAATGAATGTCGAACCGATGTACGTCCAAACCAATATCCACAGATCTCACTGCATTTTTTACGCCGAAGCCAAACGTCATTGTTGCCCCAACTTGATGATTTGCCAATGAAGTATCCAAAATCATAGGATATGAATATTGAAACGACATGTAGGTTTTCGTTACTTTGGCTGGAGGTTCATAAAATTTTTCACTTTCAATAATTTCATCATCTTCGTGCACTATCACTTCACGACCGGTCCACTCAAATTTATAGACATATTTACCCGGATCCATAAAAGGGATAATTCTTCTTTCAATTTCTTTTCCGGTTGAATCAGAAATAATTCGAACTGTTTCTTCAATTTTGCTGTCATGAATGAATTCCCTTGTCTCAAAAATTTTATTTCTCCTGTCATAATACTGAATCATTCTCAGCCACTCCCCATCTTCTCTGAACAACAGGTGACGACCCACAAAATTGTCTTTTGCGTCATAATAGGAGGATTCAACCACTTCCATATTCATGCTTGAGTCCGAATGGGTCGAATAATTGAATTTATAGGAAAAATATGTAAATCCTAATTTATCACTGAAGGAGACTTTCGTTGGACGGCCGTCTTTTCGACTTGTGAACTTTGCGATCCAACCAGGCCTAACCTCGCTAAGTTTGTTATCATAAAGGAACGGATCCAATCGAAAGACAGATCCACGTGTATGAAACACAACATTGTATTCTGAACGGTTTCCGCTACGGGTCCAAATCAAATGGTAGGTTTCCTGGGGTTCACGGTTTTCATCTATTCGTGTGACTGTTTTTATCCTATTATCCTTATTGTATTTCACCTGATAATAAGACTGACCATAAAAAGATTGGGGCTCGCCCTTTAAATCCAAGGCTCGATAATAGGCATTCCAATATTTATAATATTCAATTCGAGGTTCCTTTTCATTGCCTTTGGATAGTTGTTCCTCATCGGATCCAACAAGAAACGAAAAAATAATTAAAAATAAAACAAACGGACTATGGGAAATCTTTTGAATCAGGCTAAACCCCAACTCATGAGAACGATAACAAGAAAGAATATTCCGAAACCGGCCCATATACCCGTTTGGCTCCGCCTGTTATAGTCTAGCACTTCGTCATCCAATGATTGATAATTCAATACAATGGTTTCACTTTTCCCTTCCTCGATATAAACATCGAGCAGACCCATCCGCATGATGTCATTTATCATCCTTTCTTTCGGAGTTCTGACCTCATTGTTCAAATTTTGTTTTTTAGGGAAATACCCCACTTTATGCCAGCCGGGAAGTACGTCAATTCCATTTTCCAATGGCGAATACCCCACCATTTGATCGTCAATGTAAATGGGTAGGTCATCCGTATCGCAAAGAATGACTAGAATTGTTCGTTCACGATCATCTTTCCAAGAAAGAGGATGTTGTATTTTCCTTGCATCTTTCGGATTGGGAAAAACGAACGATGGATTGACTTCTTTTGAGGCGACTGCATCAGCATAACGTATCACAACAGTAACTTTTTTCCCATCATGCAAAATTACGTCGACGATTCCAAGTTTATGGGCAACGTTAAATGAAAGTTTTAGGGTATGATTATTCCCCGCTTGATGAATTTTCTGAATTGGATAGGATATGTTTTGATCAAAAAAACCCAGAGCGGGGATTTCAACATTATAAAAAATCAGCATAAGCCAGTTGTCTCTTTCAATCCAACTGGAAACGTCATTGCTGGAAATTGAATCCGATAAAAGGAACTCAAAGGTAAAGCCTGATTCCCTAGCATCAACGGAAAGATATTCTATGGTAGGATACGATTGTCCAAAAAGAGTGGATAATAACAAGGAAATTGTGATAATCCCCTTTTGAAAATTATTAGGGGAAATAATCATTTTAATCCACTGAGCCTAAATCTGTTTTAGCGATATTAAACCGTATATGCTGGGTTCTGCCCTGAGGTATGTATACATCTTGATAATCTGGAACTGGAATATCATATATTATTGGAGGAGAATTGGGATCAATAATGCGGACACGGTGCCAACCTGGGGTGATGGGAAATTTTTCCGGAATCGGGGTTTGCCCAATGTGGTTTCCATCGATAAATACATTCGCATCATCCAAATCGCAGGCCAATTTGATGAATGTTTTTCTATTTGAAAGATTGAGAGTTTTATATTTTTTAGTGGAATTTTTATTGTTGAGTTTTTTTGTTTCTCTTCTTTCCGTTTTTGCCAATATTGGCATTCGGTTTTTCTCTATCAGAGCCGTCTGTTTTGTTGTACTCTTGTTTACAACGGTGTCGTCCTTTTTTGCGTCTTTTGGTGGATGGCTACCCATATCCAACATTGCATTCAACTGACTTAAAGTTGCCGGTCCCATGACTCCATCAATACTATCTCCTGAGAATCCACGATCTGATTGAAAGTTCATGACAGCTCTTTCCGTATTCCATCCAAATTCTCCATCTACACCATTGCCGTAAACACCACTTGAGCCCAAATCATACCCCAATTCCAAAAGGGCTTTTTGAAGAACTTTTATGTCGTTTGGGCGATAAATTCCGTGGGAAAGCATTCCTAAATCCAATATCTCGGACAAGTGGGGAAAATCATCGGTTTGTTGGAAGGATGGAGCATATGAACGAAATTGTGATTTCTCATCCAACGGTAACTCTTTCAATTTTAACGGTTTAGGTTCATCTCCTGGATTTTTTTCATCTCCATCCGTTGAATACCATTTGTCATACCACACAAAATACTTTGTTGGACCGTATTTGTCACGGGCATAAACCCAGGAGTCATAAAAAGGGGAGCCTTTGGATTCGTCTTTCGGTAGTGAAAAGGCCCGATTCTGATTCCTGTTTTCAGAAACTTTCACTTCTGAACGTAGGCTGTCGCTCAAAATGTTCCAGACTTGGATCAAAAGTACCCGGCTGGCCCGTGAGTGAAAAATTTCAAAGTCTTCGATCGATTGATCAAATAGAAATCCTAGCTGAACCGATTCGTTATTTTCACTCACTTCCAAGTCTGATACTGGGGGTTCGAAAACCAAATAATCCATGAAGGTCGGTTCCAGCGAAAAACCATTCAGGGTAACATAAAACCAGTTTTCCTGACCTTTCCACCCTGCAATATCATCGATATCCATAACTCTACTGGTGACGATGCGCAACAAGGTACCATTGCTTTTTCTATGAGTAGTCACTTCCTGTACAAGATTTGCATAAATGGAATGCAAAAGAAATATTGCCAAGCCGATTTGGCGGATAATTAATTTTGAATTAGACATTATTCAATTCCTGCTGAAGAACAATGAGCTCATTGAGCTCGCTTTGCGGGTCTTCACCAATAGTTTCCTTTTCACGAATCTTAATCCGAAGTTTTTGTATCTTTTCCTTTAAGGGTACTGATTTTAAGATTTTCAAACAATCGGATACAATTTGTTCTGGTGGTACACCTTGAATTTCCGTAATGAGGATATGTGCTACAAAATTCCGTTCATTCTCGTCTTGAAAATACTCGATAATGGTTGAAGGTTCCATAGACAATTTATCATCCAAAAAACGCTCCAGAATTTTTTTTAAAAATGGTGTAATAAAAAACTCTGTCTCGATTTTTTCCTTTACAAACCGCCTTACCCCATTATCTTCGTGGATAAGCAATTTAAGTAATTCAATCTGCGCTCTATCGAGTTGACTGGTAAATGAGGAACCATCCCGTTTTTTAGAATCTTCCATCCCTGTCCCAAGCGTGGATAAAGCTCTCTTGCTTCTCATGATTTTTACCAGTTCCCGTTCATCCACTTTTAATTTATTCGCAATAATTCTAATAAGATCATCCCTGACAATCCCATCTCGAATATTTCGAATTTCTTGAATCAACTCGTGAATATACTGTCTCCGGTCGGAGCCTTCCAGATCCATCCCATGATGAAAATCCAGATGGAAATCAATAAAAGAAACGGGAGATTCAATCAGGGATAAAATGTTGTCTTTTCCCACTTCTCGGATCCAATCATCGGGGTCTTTTCCCTCGGGAGGACGAACTATGTTCGGTTCCATACCGGATTTAAGTAAAACCCAACCTGCTCTAATTGCCGCATTTCCACCTGCACTATCGCCATCGTATAGCAATACCGCTTTATTTGTAATCCGACTCAGGGCTAAAGTATGCCTGGGCGTTAGGGCCGTTCCCGAAATGGCAACAACTACATGAATCCCTCCTTGATATAGCTGTAAAAAATCCATGTATCCTTCCACCAACACGGCATAACCCACCTTTCGAATAGCATCCCGGGTTGCATGGATTCCGTAAAATACGTCACTCTTTTTATAAAGTGGCGTTTCCGGTGAATTTAAATATTTTGCAGGATCATCTGTTCCGAATATCCTCCCCCCGAAAGCAATGGGTTTACCGGATGGGTGAAAGATAGGATACATGATGCGCGAACGAAAACGATCAAATGTTCCTTTTTCAGATTGAGTAAACAATCCCGACTTCGAAATTTGGGATTGGGTAAATCCTTTATCTTTACATGCATTTACCATTTGATCCCAACTGTCAAGGGCAAACCCTATTTTGAACTGTTTTATGATATCTTCCGTCAAATCCCGTTTCTTCAGATAATCCAATGCTTGTCTGCCTCGATCGGAAAACAAATTTTCCTGAAAGATTTTGACGGCAATTTCGTGAAGTTCATATAAGGCGGAAAAAAGTTCGGATGATTTTCCACTCTGTTCGTATTGAATCGGAATATTGTATTTCTCCGCTAAAATATTAACGGCTTCTGGGAATGAGATTTTCTGATATTCCATCAAGAATGAAAATGCGTTCCCGCCTGATCCACAGCCAAAACAATGATAGATTTGCTTTGAAGGCGCAACACTAAAAGACGGTGTCTTTTCACTATGGAACGGGCAAAGACCAAAAAAATTGACACCACGCCGTTTTAAATCCACATATTGGGAAACTACATCCACAATATCGGAGGTGTCCCTTACGCGATCTATGGTATCTTGTGGGATCCGGGTCATCAGGGTTCAGTCAACTGCCTCAAATAAGATTCGCTCAAAGAAATGGGATCTTCCCAATTAAAAAACGAAACCAGAGAAGATCTGAATTGATTGCCAATCCCAACGAATCTGGAATTTTCACGAATAATGGTAGACCATTTCCGCAACGGTAAAATTGCAATAAACCAAGTAAAAATAATTATGACGAAAAATCCCTTCATGGTGCCGAACAAAAATCCTAGTGAATAATTCATAAGCTGGTTACTTTTTGAAAGCATGGCGATATGCACAAGCTTTGTCAAAATCCTGGCTGCAATCAACGTGGCCGAAAACAGGAGGGAAAAGGACAAAAATATTCCAATCCATTCATCCACATTTATAATCCCGTTCAATTGAATAAATAAAGAAGTGCTGTTCGATATTGCAATGACAACCGCGAGTAGCAGGCCAATGAGACGGCCCAACTCTTCGATAAACCCCCTTTTAAATCCGACAACACCTGAATATACCATGAAAAAAACGGCCAAGCCATCTAGGAACCATGACATTTATTCCAACAATTCCCGTACAATGGCATTCGCTGTTTTCCCGTCGACTCGACCACCACCCCGTGCCAGTATTACAGGCATAACCTTCCCAATATCACTTATGGAATCCGCTCCCGTATCCTCAATTATGGAAGAGACTAAACTTCGGATGTCATCATCGGACATCATTTGCGGCAAATAAGAACCCAATATTGCCATCTCGTTTTTTTCCTTTTCCGCCAATTCTGATCGATTAGCTTTTTCAAAAATTTCGGATGATTCCTTCCGCTGTTTGACCTGGGATTTAATTACAGCTAAACCATCCTTTTCCGAAAGATCCCCTCTTTTTTCAATCTGTCTATCCTTTAATTTTGCCAGTAGATTTCGGAGTGTATCTGCTTTTTCCTTTTCTCCGGATTTCATAGCAGAATACATATCCAACTTTATTTTTTCTATGAAGCTCATATCTATTCCCTTTCGTCGATTCGCTTCATGGCTAAAAGCAAATGATCTTTGTTGACTTCAAAGCCAATAAATCGTCTTCCATGCCTTTTGCAGGCAAGACCCACATCACCCATTCTCATAAAAGGATCTACGATTCTGTTCAATTTGAAACTGCTTGCCTTCAAAATCTTTTCAAAAAGATTTTGCGGCAACCGTCCAGCCTCTTCTGGGATTCCGGGAATATCCACCCAAAAATTAGACCTGATCCGATCTTCGGACTGAATGGGTTCGTTTGAATCCATCCCAACGGCTTTTTGGTTGAACAGAAAATTATCCGTCTTAGTGGCAAACCAGATATCGAAAGATTCATTGATCCAGGTTTGTGCCATATTTGCATTTGTTTGCCTTTTTCTCCGCCAGGTTATTCGAGATTGCACTTTGAAAAAATTGCTTAAGAGACTTTGATACATCCCCGAATATTGCCAGTGGGTTAACAAATAAACCGCACCCGTATTCTTCAAAACCCGATAAGATTCATTGAGCCATTCATTATTCCATTGATAGTATTCCTGAAGCGTCATCCGTTGTCCCATAACATCAGTGGAAGCCCAGGGATCTTCTGGAGGATCGGCAATAATCAAGTCTATCGTATGATCTGGAATTTTTTTAAGGCCATCAAGACACTTGGCCAAAAATATTCCTTCCTGCATATTGTTCGGGGTCATGGACATGTCTTCCACTGTCTGGATGGCAGGGAGATATTTATTCAGATCGTCAATCGTCAACCCGGGATAAGGCTCCAGCGGGTTTGTAAATAACGGTGAACTGACGTTTTGCGGCGTTTCGGGCATGAGGAAATTTATAAAATAATTAGGTTATAACCTCTCGAGAATCCGACGTTCGATTTCGGACAGTTGCTTATTGTCTTCAAAAACGTTGAATCCATCCGTATCGACGATCATAACGGGATACTCCTTCACGGAATTGATCCATTTTTCATAGGATATGTTTAAGCTATGGAGATATTCCGGGTCAATGGATTGCTCATAATCCCTGCCTCTTGAATTTATACGGTTCAGCAACGTGTCCGTTGATGCTTTTAGGTAAACCACAAGGTCGGGTTTTTTCAAAAAGGACGTCATGGCGGAAAAGAGGCTGCAGTAATTGTCCCAGTCCCGGTCCGACAATTTTTTCATTTCATGAAGGTTCCGGGCAAAGATCTCCACATCCTCATAGATCGTCCTGTCCTGGACTACACCACCATCCAGTTTGGACATATGAAGGTGAGACTCAAATCTTTTGTGGAGGAAATAGATCTGGAGATTAAAACTCCATCGTTCCATATCGGCATAAAAATCGCCCAAATATGGATTATCGGAAACGGATTCGTAGAAGGCCTGCCAGCCCTGTCTCTCTGATAAAACCTGTGTGAAAGTGGTTTTCCCCACACCGATATTGCCCGCCAAACCAACGAAAGGATCAAGTCTTGTTCCTTCTTTATGCATAGGGAAAAAATACAGGAAATAAAAAAGCCCTTCAAGAAAGGGCTTTTTTATTATAAAGTTGTATCTGTGTCTAGAATTCATATCCCAATGAAATACCTCCACCGACCCACCATGTTGCACCCCCTTCTGTCTTCCGGACAAGGTTTCCTCTTCCCGTCAATCGAATCTCAATAAACTCATCCAAGGGATAATCTAAACTGCCCCCTACAATAAACCCGGGACCTGCATGATAATAACCCGTACAGGCAGTCGCGCTAACACTTGCATCCCCAATGAAAAATCCAGGGCCAAGTCCAATCTGATATGCAATACCACTAAAGTCATCAGCCCCACGAAAATCATAATAGGCGAGCTCGGCAATGACATTTATAAAGAAATTTTGAATAAATAATCCATAAGGAGAACCAACGGACAAACCAAATACTGGATTAATTTCATCATAAGAGTCAAAGGTCGATCCCCCGATTATTGGATAACCGGCATATAGATTCATACTCCAGTTGGGCACGAGCTCATATTCCACTGTGTCAACAGTCTGGGAGGACAGAAAACACATGAAAACCGGTAAGAAAATAATTTTTTTCATAGGTATTTTTCTTCTATATTTTTTTAAATTGGTTAATATTTCTACAGATCCGTATCGCAAATATAACTATGAACCATTACTACACAAAAACCACTCGAAGTATAAAAAATAACCATAATAATCCGAGATCTATTCATTTGATACCATATGGAAACAACTGGTATTTTTCGTTCTTACTTCACGGTCTGATAATCCAATCAGCATTATAGATATCTATGAATGCCGGTGCAATCCTGTCAGTTGGCCTATCCTGTGCTAGACTGTAGAAAAATCCGACATAACCGGTATCCGGGCTAGAGTGTCGGCCGTTATTCTGAGTTTTTCCGCGACGTTTCCCGATAGCCACCATTTCGAATTCAGTAAACTTTTCCAGTTCAAGATCATAGGTAGCATTCCCAAGTAAATTGGTTTGCATACCGTGGTCGAGATCATGGGTGGGCGTCCAGTCATTTTCTCCAAGAAGCCATGGACCTTTTGCAACTGCCTTGGAATCCCCTTTGATTTTGACTTGAACAATAGACTGCCGTCGCTTTAATACTTCAATTTCCAGATGTGATTTCTTGATTTCCTGTGGCGCAAAGGGTAAGGTCTGACCTCTTATATTATCCACGAGGTGTAAACGAAATAAGCGATCTTTTAAAATATCAGGAAGCTGGTAGACATCACCTTCATGAGGATCAGCGGGTAACCACATACGGGCTTCAGTCTTATTAAACCAAACATGATCCATGTTCCAACGATCGCCCCGTTCAGATTGAACAGGAGGAGACGTTATCAAATCTGCTTTTACTGATTTAAGAATTAACCCACCCCCAGGATAGCTGTTTTCCCAGCGGTGCATTGCTTTTATCTTATGATTCCTGGGTAATTGCTGTTCAGATAATGATAAATTATTCCATTTCTTCAAACCACTCCTGATGGTCTCCAGAACATCATCTGAATTGAGAGAATTGATGGAACTCAATAGTTTGCCACTAGGACTGCATACATATATCCCTTGGCGTGTTCCGCCCGCTCTGCGATAGTGGCCTGTGTTTGCCATCTCTTGAAAAATAATGGCATCTTTATCTTCAACCCGCTGCAGGCGCCATACTTCATCGGATGTTGGAATAAATTCTTTTGCGATGTTGATAATCCTAGAATCTGACCAAACAGACCTCCGGCCCGCAATGCCATTATTTCAGGTACAACCGAGTGGATGACCATTCATGACCCAAAGCAACATCGGTTTTCTCTGAGCATTCGCTTCGATCAAACCTTCTTGGATCGAACTCCGCCAAGGGATGGATGTCCAGACAAGTTCAATTTCTGTAGGCTGGATGAAATCGCGCCACATTTCATAATTCTGTGGTGTGAGATTGAATTTATTTTGGTTAGTATTACAGCCAAAAAGAAAAAGAAATCCGATAGAAATAATAATTACTTTAGCGTGAAGATGTCGTTTCATCCCTAATCCTCATAGGAGTTACAGTTCGATTTTTAAATTTATAAAAATGACCAAGTATAAAAGTTCTATTTTGCGAAGTGGCATCTACCATATGTTCATACAAAGTTATCAAAACTGTTTTGCGCATAAAACTATTATTAATCATTTCTGTAACTCCATTAATTTTCATCACCATGAAGAAGATGAAAAAAATCCTTTTTATCTGCACCGGCAACAGCTGCCGCTCCCAGATCGCGGAGGGGCTGCTGAGAGATTTGGCTGGAGATAATTTTGAGGTATTCAGCGCCGGGAGCCATCCTTCCCGGGTTCATCCCGCATCCATTGCCGTTATGTCGGAATGGGGAATTGATATTTCAAATCATACTTCGGACTGGACTAATGAATACCTGGATAAGAGTATTGATATCGTTATTACCGTCTGTGATAATGCCAACCAGGCTTGCCCTACGTTTCCCGGTGACGTAAAACGGATCCATTGGAGCATCGATGATCCCTTTCATGGATGGGGCGCAGAACCTGCAGACTTGGAACCATACCGCGAAACCAGGGAGATTCTTAAGGAAAAAATCGAATCCTTTTTAAATGGAGAAACCGATAGATAAAATTTAATTAATCGAGAAAATCGGCCAGCAGATCCTTCAATTTATTCTCTCCAATCTCCTCAAGATCATACGTAACGCGCGTTGCTGGATGCTTGACGTCGACAATCCTGCGAAGGTCAATGGGTGTCCCGATGATCACCGCATCACAGTCAGTTTGATTGATGGTCTCTTCCAAATCTCGGATCTGTTCATCGCCATAGCCCATGGCCGGGAGCAAGGTTCCGATTTCCGGATAATGTTCAAACGTTTCCGCAATGGTCCCCTTGGCAAAGGGCCTTGGGTCGATGAGTTCCGATGCGCCACATTCTTTCGCCGCCACCACTCCGGCACCGTATTTCATTTCACCATGGGTCAGGGTAGGGCCGTCTTCCACGACCAATACCCGTTTACCGTTAATGACGTCAGGATCTTCCACTGTCACCGGAGATGCCGCGTCCACAACCTTGGCATTAGGATTGACCCGAGAAATATTTTGACGGAGCTTTTCCACATTTTCAGGTTCCGCTGTCCTTATTTTATTGATGACCACCACATCGGCCAGCCGAAGGTTGGTCTCACCGGGATAATATTGGGTCTCATGGCCCGTCCGGTGAGGATCCGTGACCACAAGCAGTAAATCAGTTTTATAAAAAGGCATGTCGTTGTTGCCACCATCCCATAAAACAACGTCTGCTTCCTGCTCCGCCTTCCGGATGATGGCTTCATAATCCACGCCTGCATAAACGATTGTTCCGCTGTTGATGTGAGGTTCGTATTCTTCCATTTCTTCAATGGTACAATCATGTTTTTCCAAATCGTCTATAGTGCTAAATCGCTGAACGGCCTGGGCACTCAGGTCACCATAGGGCATGGGATGACGAATCACCGCAACTTTTTTCCCTGCCTTTTTCAGAATTTCAGACACCCGCCGAGTCGTTTGGCTCTTTCCGCATCCGGTACGCACAGCACAAATACCAATCACGGGCTTAGAACTGGACACAGCCGTTCTGTTTATACCCATCATTTTGAAATCCGAACCGGCGGCATTCACCATGGAACCCAAATGCATCACGTCTATGTGTTGGATATCGGAATAGGAAAAAACCACCTCGTCCACACCAAGCTCCCGAATCAGGGAAACCAATTCACACTCATCGTGTATCGGTATGCCGTCAGGATACAACATACCAGCCAGTTCTGAAGGATAAACGCGGCCCTCAATATTCGGTATCTGGGTTGCCGTGAACGCTACAACCTCATATAAATCGTTGTTGCGGTAAAACGTGTTGAAATTGTGAAAATCACGACCTGCTGCACCCATGATGAGGGTTCGTATTTTTGCCATTTTAAATTTCTCCTTAAATATTTTACATAAATTAAAGGCAGGGAATTTACCGTTTATAAATCTTCCACAGCCATGTAAATAAACAAAAAAGGGGGCTGGACAGCCCCCTTTCAACTCAATCCTTTTACGAATTATATTCCAAGACCCAGCCTCATATTCATACTGCTAAACCCAGCATTTCCTGGTACAACATCTTTAGCAATGGTATAGCGATAATAGGCAAAAAGATCAAAGGTAAGCAATCTGAACTGTAACCCACCCTGGAAATGAACGCCAGTCGCTTCAAACATATTCTTTTCTAAATAATCTATAAGGGCATCAGAATCGAATTCACCCTCTGCCAAGTCAGTATTTCCATCTTCATCCAATACAACAGATTCCATCATTTCTTGATTGATAATTGGGATAGCTGCATGCCTATTAAACCCTCCGCCGGCAAACAGTTTTGCTTTCGCTAAAAATGGAATCCCAAGTTTAAAAATGGGTTTTTGTATGGTGATATAGGTATTCCCTGCTGCGAAGATAAATTTGAATGTATCCGGTTCCACATCTGCTAATTCCATTGCATCATTATAAAATGTGAAATTATATGGGCTAGCAAGTCCATTGATTTCTATATCCAAACCGCCTAAAACCGGAATGATATCCACATAAAGATATCCACCGAAGGAACCTCCATTTTCAAAACTATGTTGGTGAAAATATCCTGCTTCCTGCTCTAAAACCATCATGGGCGAAAAACTTTCATCCACTGAAAATGTGGCGCTTCCCACACTCAAACCAAGTCCACCAATAGCAAAGATGGATGAAGGGAAAACAACCATGATAACAGTTAATAACAGTTTCTTCATTTTTAACTCCTTGAAATTCTTGTAAAATAAATTTATGGAGTTTACAGCAAGTAAGTGTATGAATCAAATCACTCATTGATAACCCGCTTCCCTCCTGAATAAATTGTGGCTTATTAATTATTTCATGAATCGATACTTCATAACCTTTATGCTCTTCCCGGCAAGTTTAATATTTTGCCAGGAAATGGAGTGGCCTACCAAGGCAAGCCACTATTTTTCATCGAATTTCGGTGAGAACAGGGATGACCATTTCCACATGGGTCTAGATATTAGGACCAAAGGTACCGTCGGCCACGAAGTCGTGGCTGTGGAAGACGGCTACGTCAGCCGGATAGTTTCCAATTACAATGGTTATGGAAAAGCGCTTTATCAAAAAACCATTTCCGGGCATGAAGTGCTTTTTGCACATCTCGATTCTTATGCGCCAATGCTCGAAAAAGTATGGCGTATGCAACAGACCCAGCGTAAAAGCTACTTTGTGGATACTCATTTCTCACCCAAGGAATTCCAGGTGAAAAAGGGAGATGTAATCGGTTTTACGGGGAACACTGGATCCTCTTTTGGCCCACATCTACATTTTGAATATCGTTCAAGCACGAGCGAACCGTTAAATCCTCTCACGATGGCTTTCGACATCATGGACCGTGTCACACCCATTCCAAAATCCATAGCATTGGTTCCCCTTTCCAAAGAATCCCTCATTAATACAAGTCCACTGACACAAACAATACCATTATACCGCGACAAAGCAGGCATATACCATTTTGCCGATACCATCAGTGTATTCGGCGACTTCGCATTTGCAATCAATGCCGTGGATAAACGCGAGGGCGGTAATTACGAATATCAGTTTCACACAGCCGAATTGCTGATTGACGGCAAAATGAAATTTGGACTGAATTATGAAAAAATATCATTCTCGGAAGGAAAGGCTGCAAACACGGTCATTCAGTTCAATCTAAAACGGAAAAACCTTGATGAATACCAGAAACTATATAGATTGCCGGAGCATCCAGAAATGTCAATTCACGCTGATGATAAAACGGGTGTTATCCGTCTCATGCCCGGCTATCACACCGTCGAGATCAACATTTATGACGCCAAAAGAAATAAAGCAACGATTCTCGGCAGCCTGATCGGCACGTTTCCCATGACTCTTGAAGCACAGGAAATTTTACGGGATGAAAAAGTCATTACCTTGGCATTATCGCCAAAGCGAGGTTTTAGGGCAATCAAGAAAGCAGTACTTTACAGTTTTACTCCTTTTGGTTTTGCGGATCAAAAAATTGACGTCATCCATACTGAACAGGTGAACAAAGATCTTCATATCACTTTCCCGATAAAATCAATAAACAATCGCATACTGCAAATCATCGGCATCAATGAATTAAACGGCAGGGTAAGCCCTCACCACTGGACCACCATGGAACCAAAAATCAGCGTGATAGATATTCACCCGGACCTGAAAATTTCCAACACAATACGAGGTGTGTTTTTCCAGGTTGAAATAGACCAATACGTCCCTGCTCACGTCACCATTAAACTAACGAATGACGACACGTTTCAATCCCATACGCTTAACCAAGTAAGGCCCAATACTTATTTGTCCGAGATGCTTCCTCATTATGCGTTAAGAAACGTTAAATACATAGACGTGGAATTAACACACAAGGAACTTTCTAGACAGACACGATTTCATTTCATCCCAGGAATAGCGGAACCAAGGCAGGAAACGGTGGTGTTTTCCCAGGATCAAAACTGCTCAATCCAAACCCTCCCAAACACCTTTTATCAAACAAACGTAGTTTGGATAGACAAAGTCAATGAATATGCACCTGTAGAAAAAGGGTTGCACCTATCGCCCGTGTACCAACTCCAGCCCTATGACGTTGCATTAAAAGATTCTTTCCTAGTAGGGATCAAATATGCCTATGAACTCTCCAGTCATTCGAATCTGGGAATTTATTACTATGATGGTAAGGAAAAACAATGGACCTATTCACCCACCAAAAATAACCACCGCAAAGAAATCTTAACCACGGCTCTGACGCAAATGGATGCGGTTACGATAATACAGGATTTGGATTCACCACAGATAAAAAGAACTTTTCCGGCAAACGGAGGACGATACCATATCCAAGACGTTAATGAAATCCTGGTAGCGGTGGATGATCCTGTTTCCGGTATTGAATCTGAAGAGGCATCTTTTGATCTTTTCCTGAACGACAACCGGGTTTATCCCGCCTACCAACCGCTTAAAAAAGAAATATCTTATAAGTTTCAACAAAAACTGACTGCCGGCCAGCATAAAATCAAATATAAAGTGCGGGATCGCATGGGGAATGAATCTGTTGAAACGATTTATTTTGCCGTTTACTAATGTTTTTCCCTTACAAGGATGATAATCCTCGGATATTGATTCCTTATGTGACGTATGGCATTATCATGTTGAACGTCATTGTTTTCCTTGGACAATTTCTCATCAACAATACCGACCCTAAAATGGGCAGAGCCATTATTTACGGTTTTGGTTTTGTGCCTTCTGAATTCAATTTATTCACCATTTTTACTTCCATGTTCATGCACGGCGGAATAGCGCACATTGTTGGGAATATGTGGTTTCTCTGGATCTTTGGAGACAATGTGGAAAGTATATTGGGCCATGTGAAATACTGTGTTTTTTATTTATCCTGTGGCGTGGGTGCAGCCCTGGCACAATTCATTGTAGAGCCAAGCTCAATCATACCCATGGTTGGAGCCAGTGGCGCCATTGCAGGCGTCTTAGGTGCCTATATGATTCGTTTTCCAAAGGCACGAGTTCATGTTTTTGTTTTCTTCATATTCATAACCACCATTGCAGTTCCCGCACAAATTGTCCTCGGATTTTGGTTTTTAATGCAATTAACGAGCGGTCTTGGTAGTTTGGGACTTGATACCACCGGTGGTGTTGCTTGGTTTGCCCATGTTGGCGGTTTTATTATCGGGGTAGTTTTGCTGAAGTTTATCCAGAATTTTCGAATCGAAAGAATATGAATCAGGAATTGATCCAAACCGCCCTTGAAATGCGCGAAAAGGCTCGAGCCCCTTTTTCAAATTATAAGGTTGGGGCAGCTATAGAAACAGAATCGGGTACAATCATCGGCGGTTGCAATGTGGAATCATCCAGTTACAGCTTGACGTGCTGTGCTGAACGGACGGCCCTTTTTCGCGCGATTGCAAAGGGGCATACCTCGTTTAAAGCGCTGGCCATTGCATCTAAAAACGGAGGAATGCCCTGTGGTGCCTGCAGGCAGGTGATCTGGGATTATTGCAAGAACGTACCGATCTACGTCTGCGATAAAAATGGACTTATCAAAACAACGTCTTCGTCCGAACTGTTACCGGACGCATTCGATGAATCCCATTTGAAATGAATACAATCATAATCGGTATTGCAGGCGGAACCGGATCAGGGAAAACATCCCTGGCAAAGGGAATCCTGGCAGAATATGGCCAAGGCGAAGTGGCCGTTATCGAACAGGATTCCTATTACAAGGATTTATCTCATAAACTGCCCAAAGAAAGGGCTCAGCATAATTTTGACCATCCGGATGCCATTGATATCGACCTGTTTCAGGATCATCTAAAAAAATTAATTGACGGTAAACCTATTCAAATCCCTGGTTATGATTTTTTAAACCATGTCCGCACAGAAAAGACAATGTCGGTTACGCCTCATCACGTTGTAGTTGTTGAAGGAATTTTAGCACTTCACTATTCTCAATTGCGGGAATTATTCGCAATTAAAATATTTGTAGAGACCCCGGCCGACATCCGTTTTATTCGACGATTAACCCGAGATATTAAGGAAAGAGGGCGAACGCCCGAATCGGTGAACGAACAATATTTGGCCACGGTTCGACCCATGCATGAACAATTTGTAGAACCATCAAAATATTATGCTGATATCATTGTCCCGGAAGGAGGACAAAATAAGGTAGCCATTGATTTGATCAGAACAAAAATAAATTCAATCATAAAATAACATGACGTTAACACCCCTTAATTCAGGCTGGATTGAAGTGATCTGCGGCAGTATGTTCAGTGGTAAAACCGAGGAATTGATACGCCGTCTCCGACGCGCACAGATCGCAAAGATGAACATAACAATCTTTAAGCCCCGTTTAGATTCAAGGTACAGCGATGGCCACATCGTGAGCCACAATCAACTTAAGATGAAGTCACGTATTGTAAAATCAACGGACGAGATTTTAGAACTTGCTCAAGATGCGGATGTGATTGGAATTGATGAAGGACAGTTTTTTGATGATTCTATCTTGGATATCTGCAAAACCTTGGCAGATTCAAGAAAAAGAGTGATAGTTGCTGGTTTAGATACTGATTTTCGAGGGCTGCCATTTGGCCCTATGCCCCAACTTATGTGCGAAGCGGATTACTTGGATAAACTGCGGGCAATTTGCGTAAAATGTGGAAACCCTGCGTCCTATACTCAACGTACATCATCTGACGCAGAACAGGTCGTAATTGGAGAATTGGATAAATACGAAGCCCGTTGCAGAAACTGCTTCCAACCACCGAAAATGAACTGATGATAAAATTGACAGGATTTATTGGAATCGTAGTATTGTTGGGAATTGCCTATGCCCTATCCAATAACCGTAAAGCCATTAAACCCCGAATCGTTATTTGGGGCATAGGGTTACAGGTTTTTCTTGCCCTTATCATCCTAAAAATTCCACTGGTCAAATCAAAGTTTTTCTTTATTGATAAATTGTTTAAGAAATTGATCAGTTTTTCTGATGAAGGAAGTGATTTCTTATTTGAATCATTCGTCCCAGGGGTTGGTTATCATGAAGCCATGATAAATTTTGCATTTCGGGCATTACCTGTGATCATCTTTTTTTCCAGTTTAATTGCGGTTACTTATCACTTCGGTATTATACAGTTTATCATAAAATGGGTCGCTCGTGTAATGGAAAAAACCCTGAAAACCAGCGGTGCTGAAACATTAAGTGTTTCTGCAAATATTTTTGTGGGCCAGACAGAAGCGCCCATTTTAATCCGTCCATTCATTAACAACATGACCAATTCGGAATTAACAGCAGTAATGACCGGTGGGTTTGCTACGGTTGCCGGCTCCGTTTTAGCTCTATATGTTTTATGGCTCAATGCAATCCCCGGGATTGCGGGTCATATGCTGGCTGCCAGTATCATGTCTGCCCCCGCTGCATTGGTTATGGCCAAAATAATCTATCCCGAGACTGAACAATCGGATACAATCAGTGATCTACACATCAGTATCCAAAAACAAGATGCAAATGCCATGGATGCACTTGGCAGAGGAGCCACCGACGGATTGAAATTAGCTGCAAATGTGGGGGCTATGCTGGTTGCATTTGTATCTATTATTACCATGATAAATTATACACTAGGTTATTTTTTTGATACAACCATGCAGGAAATAATGGGGAGAGGTTTTCAACCTCTAGCTTGGACCATGGGAATTCCCTGGGATGAAGCAAAAATCATGGGCACTCTCATGGGTGAAAAAATCGTGTTAACGGAATTAATTGCATATTCAAATCTCGGTGAAATAATTAATAATGGCGAAATATCCGAACGCACAGCAATTATTGCCAGTTACGCATTGTGCGGTTTTGCTAATTTTGGATCCATTGGGATTCAGTTGGGTGGTATCGGTGGGATGGCTCCAGAAAGAAGAAAAGATCTTTCAAAACTTGCATTGAAAGCCATGATCGGGGGTGCACTTGCTTCATGGCTGACCGCTACCATAGCTGGAATATTAATATAGACAAAGAAAGGGTGAAATCATGAAACTGTTGATCATGGGACCGCCGGGGGTAGGAAAAGGGACCCAAGCAACTCGTATCAAAGATAAACTACATATTGCTCATCTCTCTACCGGAGACATCCTTCGGGCCGAAATCCAAGCGGAAAGTAAGATCGGGATGGAAGCAAAAACTTATATCGATGCAGGGGAACTGGTTCCGGATAAAACACTGTTGGAAATCATTCAAAACAGAATCATAAAACCTGATTGTGAAAAGGGATATCTACTGGACGGCTTCCCGCGGACCTTGCCCCAGGCAGAAGGATTGGATAAAATTATGGACTCCAACAGCCATTCCCTGGATGCTGCCATCAGCCTGACCGCGGATGAGGATGAACTTGTTGAAAGATTGATAAAGCGGAGGCAGGAATCCGGGCGAAGTGACGACACGGCGGAAATTATCCGAAACCGGCAAAAAATCTATTGGGAGCAAACTGCGCCATTGTTAGACTTCTACCATGGAAAAGGTATTCTCAAGGTTGTGGATGGCCTAGGAGAAATCCCCGAGATAACAAAAAGAATATTACAGGTTTTAATCTAACATGCTGAAGATTGGTCTCACCGGCGGTATAGGATCGGGGAAAAGTTCAGTCAGTGCTTTACTTAAAGAGTGGGGTACTTATATCTTCGATGCAGATACTGTTGCCAAAGATATCCTTGCCAATAATGAAACAGCCCAAAGTGAAATCATTGCTGAATTCGGGACAGACATTTTAGGCGTAGATGGGAAAATAGACAAAAAAAAACTATCCCGCATCGCCTTTCAGGATGAAGACCATCAGCTTAGGCTCAACACGATCATTCATCCCTATATATTCCGTGAAATTGATTCTGAATATGATAGAATCCTGGCAAAAGGGAAGCATGATGCTTTTATTGTGGATGCAGCTTTGATCTATGAATCCGGAGCAGATACACACATGGATTACATTATTGTAGTAACCTCCCATTTAAAACTCAGAACGGAGCGAGTGCTCAGTCTTGGAAATCTTTCTCGTGATGAATTTTTCAATCGTATGGAGTTGCAATGGCCCGATGAAACCAAAGTCCATATGGCGGATTTTGTCATTCACAATAACGGAACGCCGAAAGATCTCGAAAAGGAAACAAAAATAGTGTTTAAAAAATTGATCTAATCAATCTCTTAATGCCAACGGTTTATCCAGTATTTCTTTTAAAACAATTGCCCGTCTCAATGAATTTGGTGATTTATACAACCCGGAAACGAGAGATTCTTTTCTGAATTTTTTTATCCCTTCTTGCGAATCAGTCTTAACTGACAGTTCAGAATGATAAATCTGTTCATCAAATGCAGCAATCTGCTCATCTATCTGGGTCAGATCACCATCTTGAGAATGGATAGCTTGTTCATCAAATTCTTCCACTTCCTCCGTGATATGTTCAAGTTCATCCAAGGCTGATTCTTCCTCATTCTCGAACTCAGGATTTGGTTCAAGTTTTACATCATCACTACCGCCAAACAAATCATCCAGTATCTGATCTAATTTTGGTCCCTGGCTTCCAGAAGATGGAGGGGATTCCCAATCCGGTTCAGATTCTATTTTTCTTCTAACCGTTTTCTGTTGTTTCTTTTTCAGAAAGGCACTAATTATATACACGAGTAAAAGTCCCAACCATTCCATATCAGGCCTCTGGTCTTTCCAATAGAAATATCGAACCGTTGGAGAATACTTCAT
Source organism: uncultured bacterium (assembly GCA_964399115.1). Taxonomy (GTDB): domain Bacteria; phylum Fidelibacterota; class Marinisomatia; order Marinisomatales; family UBA1611; genus CAYNPR01. The sequence continues at coordinate 29,214 of CAYNPR010000001.1, forward strand.
TCAACACAGGGATATTCCCAAATGGATTTTTCAGTTTTGGCAACCCAAACCGGAATGAATATGCCGGACGGATGAACCAGTTGCTTTCCTTTAAAATTGAAAAACCAATAAACTTCACCAGCGATCGCATTTGAGAAATAGAGATGCGGGTCTTCTTCGTAGAAACCAAGTAATTTATCTTTTTCTCTTCCACGCCGATCAGTTTCAGGTATGCGACATACAACAAATTCGGTAAATGATGTAGATATGGCAATTTTCCCAGAATTTTCGGAATGGTTTGTTGGTGTCCGGCATAGGCGCAATACTTCGGTGGAAAAGATAAAAACAATTTTCCACCCGGCTTAAGAAGTCCATAAATATTGGACAATGCTGTTTTTTTATCTCCAATATGTTCAATTACGTCACGCATCACAATTGTATCAAAAGGATCCGGAGTCTCAAATGCATAGGAATCCGATTTACAAATATTCGCTTGAAACAAATGAAGAGAATCCGTTGCATTTAATATATGTGCATTGTTAAACCTGACGTTGGATAATTCCAAGCCAGAACAAGTGGCTCCTTTTGATTTGTAAAATTTGAGCAAGCCTGCTTCGGCACACCCAATTTCCAAAACCCTTTGATCCGAAATGTTCTCATCCCCGATAAAATCAAAGAGAAAATGCTCTCCATACCACTGCTGTTCCCTATAACACCTTAAACTACGGTGTGAAACTTGATTCCTTATTTCTTCCGGGACGGGGATATCAAATACATTTTGATTCATTCAAAGATTATTCTTTATGGATAGGATTATCATCATCCTTGTCGTCTTCGGTACCTGATTCAGCGATAGAGTCTCTCATACCCGTATCGGCTTTGATATTCTGCAATTTATAATAATCGAAAATCCCCAGGTT
>CAYNPR010000002.1:0-27030 GCA_964399115.1 uncultured bacterium
TCGCCAATACCAAATGATTTCAAGATTGAAAATAATGCCAGAAAAGCCATGATGATCGGTACCGCCGCCTTGGTTTCATCCGGGACTGCCACTTTGGAATGTGCCGTTGAAAACATCCCATTAATTGTATGTTACAAATTATCTTCGTTCTCTTGGTGGTTGACAAGAAAAATGGTTAATGTAAAATATGCATCTATGGTTAATTTAATTGGCAATAAAAAAATTGTACCGGAGTACCTGCAAAAAGCCATGACGGCTGAAAATCTTGCCAAGGCCATTGAACCACTTTTTGACATCAAAGGTTCGAAAAGGGAAAATATGCTTATTGGATTTGAAAAGGTTCGGCATACCTTGGGCATCCCCGGTGTTTATGAACGGGCTGCCGACAAAATAATTAAACGGACAATAGAATATAATGACTAATTCATTTTATGAAAAAATAAAGGTGTTATGCGCCAGTTATTTTCTAAAATTCATTTACATTACCAACCGGAAAGATGTTCGAGGACGTAGTCACTATCGTATATTATTAAACGAAGGAAAATCCGTTATTTTATCGGCATGGCATGGACACTTACTGACTATAACGCACGATCTCGCAAATGAAAATTTCCATGCAATAGCTGGAACCCATCAGGATGCTGAATTAATATCACAAATTGCAACCAAATGGGGTTGGCTAATGCTCCGCGGTTCAAGTAAGGAAAAAGGAAATGTGGCTTACAAGGACATGATCCGTGCTTTGAAACAATCAGGCAGCGCCGTTTTCATTACCCCGGATGGGCCCACTGGTCCCGCTCGGATTCCAAAACCTGGGGTTATTCGGGCGGCACAAATTACTGGAGCTGCAATTATTCCCATTGGGGTCCATTCCACTTTGCGATGGGAGTTCAAGAATTGGGATACTTTTTATGTGGAAAAACCACTCGGCACAATCTATATTGAATATGGAGAACCAATATATTTCACCATAAATGAAAATTTTGAAGACTGTAGCCAAAAGTTTATTGAAAAAATGGAAGAAGTCGAAAATAATAATTTGCAATATACAAATAATGAGAGTCCCTAAGGAATACCTGGTTTATTTGTTATTTCCATTGGCTTTATTTTATTGGGGTGTCGTGTATTGGAGGAACTGGTTTTATAGATATGGATTCTTTGTCTCAAGACATTTACCCTGCCAGGTAATCAGCATAGGAAACATCACTACAGGAGGAACCGGCAAAACGCCAACCACTATTTTTATCGCACAATATTTAAAAAAAAGAGGGAAACGCGTAGCAATATTAAGTCGAGGATATGGACGAAAAACAAAAGGCACTTTGTTGGTATCGGAGGGAAAGGGGCCAAAATGCAATTGGACTGAATGCGGAGACGAACCTTACCTGATTGCTAAAAAAATATTTGATGTTCCCATCGTGGTGGATGAAGACAGATACCGAGGTGGAACTTTTTTAATGGAAAAATTTAATCCTGAAATTATTTTGCTCGACGATGGATTTCAGCACCGATCAATTGAACGGGATTTGGATTTGGTTTTAGTCAATGGTGGTGATAAAACTGCAGATCATAAATTATTGCCCTATGGTTATCTCAGGGAACCTTGGACAAACATTCAGAGGGCAGATGCAATTACCATCACAAAAGTAAATTTGAAAAAACCAAAATCATTCTTGGTTCGTAAGATTCAAGAAACAAAAAAGCCTTTACTCTTCGCAACAGCCAATGTTTTCCTTTCCGAATTCAATACTGAAAAACACCTAAGCATAAATGACCTTGTGGGGAAAAACATTTTTGCTGTTTCAGCCTTGGGTGATAAGGCCGGGTTTGAATTGACGGTAAAATTGACGGGAGGATTAATTTGTGGTCAGATATCTTTCCCGGATCACCACGAATATAATCAACACGAATGGGATGAGGTGGAGTCCCAAGTTAGGAAAACAAAATCAGAATATATTATTACAACTGAAAAAGATTGGGTCAAGCTGATGAGCGTTAATGTGACCTTATCCATCATTGTACTTGGATTGGACATGAATCTATATCCCGTAAAAAAGGTCGAAAAATTATTGAGCAGATTTTTATAACTTAATTAGTTAAACTATATCTGAGCCATACCCCAAGCAAAAACCACACCTACAAAGGTCAGCATCAAAGGCCAACTGGTGTTTACTAATTGTTGCGAACTGGGGTCGTTGAATACATGCACCTGAAATTCATGGGTCGTAGTTGCACCATGTTTGTCGACAGCCATTAAAATAAAATCATTCATCCCGATCTGTTTTCTTTTTGGTATCCATTCAATCGTGGCTTTCCTTTTATCAAAACGAGCATATTTCGGCAACCGAACCGCTCGATACGCAACCTTATCATCATTTAAATCTTCAGCGATCATTCTGTAATGCCACACATGTCCCGTCAACCCAACCGGTTTAGGGTTGGAAATAATGTTCGGTGGATTATTCACGAAAATGCTACCGGTCTGGACATCAGTTCCATACCCATCGCTTACGGCCACCTCGAAAGTATTGTTGTTGATTTGTGCTGCTTTAGGTACCCAAAGAATTTTTCCATATCGATCCATTTGCATCCCATGAGGGCCCTTCAGCAAAGAAAACTCCAAATTTGCATTGGAATTTTTGTCATCCACTCGTACTGGATATTTATAAAGTTCTCCCACAAGAGCCATTTGAGGCGGGCTAGACACAATGGCCGGAAGTTGGTTTGCATAGACTTCAAACGCTTGTTCATCTTTAGTATATCCATCGGTGACAACTATCGTGATTCGATGCGTATCGGTTTGATCTGATCCCGGAATCCACCGAATCGTTCCAGAATTCGATTCTACGACCATACCCTCGGGAAAATCCAATAATGTGTATTTGATCGGGCTCATTCTTTCCACTACCACACGAGGTGGTTTCTTTTGTCCGCCATGGAAAAATTCCCACATAAAATCTTTTATCTTGATTGTGCGTCCATCAATCGTTTCCAAAATAACCCACAACCTGTCATCCTCAAAATAAACGGAGTGAGTATATTTTTTCATATTAAGCCTAGACACCAAAGAGTCTGCCGGATATTTTGGATCTACAAAATAGACCGCATCTGCATTGTGCCAATCACCCAAATAACGGTCAATATTTGATAAAACAAGGTCATCTGCAATATTCACGGAATACATACGAATGGCGGAAATGTCATTTACTTTAACGACGCGATCAAATGGCAGAAGAGAGCCCTTGTTTTTATCATTGGTCATGATACGATATGCATATTCCTCGCCAACAGTTGCCGCCATGGATGGTACAGAGATAATCTGGATTGGTGCATTTACAAAGAATTCGGATTCAATTATCCGGGTTTCATGACCATCATTCAATTCTATTTTCAATTTATGAAAATCTAACTCATTCATTGTTGGTTCCCATAGCAGACGCCCCGTATGAGGATCCATACGCATTCCTGGGGGCATATTGTGTGCAACAAAAACAAGTCGATCGTTTTCATTTGGATCTTTCACTTCCAGTTGAAAATCCCAAGCTCCACCTACATTGATCTTATTCATGGGGTTAGGTGCGGATTTTATGATAGGCGGATGATTGACAAAGATATTCACATATTGAGTGTCCGTTGCTACGCCATGGCTCACCACTAGGGCATATTTGACTGAATCAATTTGAATAGGATTGGGGGTCCAAGTTATATTCCCGTTTGAATCCACCTGCATACCATCAGGTCCATAAAATAGTGTATAATTTATTTTTTCGTCTTCTTGTTGCCTCCATACTTTTGCTGAATAGGAGTAAGAATTTCCGACACTGGCCGACACTGGCGCTTGAGAAAGTATTTTTACGCCGGCACGTGAGAAAAGTTGAAATTCCTGAGCCATTCTTTTAAAACCATCGGTCACTATCAATCGTACATCGTATACTTCAACATGGACACTATCGGTTTGCCATTTTAGAACACCGTTCTCCTCTAAAACCATCCCTTCGGGAGCAATTTCAAGATCAAAGCTTAATTTGGCATCTTTATTAAGATCCTGTACAATGGGTTCATAAAAAAATTCATCACCAGCAACAAATTCCGTAACCTCAGGTTCAGTCAAGAACCGCGGTGGATCGTTTACATAGATCCAAAGACTCTCATCTCGGCTTTCCAAAACTGGGACTGTTTTGTATACCTGTTCTTGTTCTGTCGATGCGGATTTTGTCTCCATAATCTCATCCACTTTCACTTTATGCTGAAATGAGATAGGAAATGCATCCAACTGTTCCTTGGTCGGGATCCAATAGATGGATTTTGATTCATAATTAAAATGCATACCCTTTGGCGGAACGGTTTCCCATCGAAAACTGTAAAATTCTTCAGTACTGTCTTTTAATATTTCATACAAAAAAGGATGATTTGGCGTTAAAATATATCGGGGCAAAATATATTCAGGAAGTCTTTGTCCGGTCATTTCTTGTGGCTTTGGTTTTTTTGGTTGTTCCAAAGTTCGAATGATTTTTTTAGGAGCAGATTCTTTGGGCTGTTCCTTTAAAACTTTTCCTTCTTTGAAATCTGGTTGCAAAGTACCGGGAATGTACTTACTTGGATATTCACCAAGATCAGTAATGATTCTTTCTTGGAGTTGTGGTTCTAAAGTTTCTTTTTCTTTGGGAACTACCTCGATATAAACCTCCGGAATGGATGGCTGATCATCTTGAGAATTGGACAGCAGGTCTGATAATTTATTTTGAATGAAATCAGATGTAATTAGATACCCTTGGTCAAAACTATCAGATTTTTCTCCTAATTTTATGACATAAGTTGAATTCTCGCTTCCATTCCAGCCCGATGCCAAAACATTGCCTGTATACTGACCGGATTGTATCAGGGGCAATATGGCAAACACATGCATCTCTTTTGGAATCTCCCTCATGGCATTTTGTACACCCTCAATTCCGCCATCTGCACCAGACACAAGTGTTAAGGCGTTGATGTCGGAAGACAAAATCAACAAATCTTCAAAGGTGTCTTGGTTGAAATCTTCAACAACAACTTGGGTCAAAGGGCCAACTTGAACGGGGACTTCATCAATTACAAGGGTAGCTGGAGTAAGCGTAAAGGCAATAATATCGCCTGATTTGAATGAAGAAAGCACATCAAAAAATCCGTCGGCATCCCAATCGGTGAGTTCAATGGAATGGGGCAGCATTCCGCTCAATCCATCAATCTTTTTTCGAACTAAATGACCGGAATCAAAAACACCTCCAATATTGTAAAACGGCTGAGCTTTGATCATGTTGCCTTCAGGGCTGATGGCAATCACATCTTCAAAACCATCTCCATCATAATCTACAGCACCTACATAAAGAAGTGCAGACCCGATGAGCAGTTCATCGGGTCGAACTTTTTTGGTTATAGAAAGCCCCGATTGGGTCGCATCCACAACCGCAAAACCACGAAAAGGGCTTCCAAGAGCCAAAACAATCTCTTGATCACCATCCGCGTTTTGATCCATTAGCAGAAAATTATTGCAACGAAGCGATCTGTTTTCCTTCCCTATGTCCAATGTAGTACTGGGAATTTCCGAAAAAAACATGCCATCCCAAGTATAGGTAGCCACAAAAACATGCGGTGTGGCATTATCACCAAATCGCGACAGATTCATAACAATAATCAATTCGGGAACCCCATCCCCATCCATTTCGCCAACCTGGGCATCTACAAAATGTCCTTCCAGTGCAACGGGTGGAGTAAACTCCCAGATCAAAGTTTGATAACCATCCGCATCAATTTCATAATATCGAACCGTTGTAGGATAAATGTCTGTTTTTGGATCCATTTCCAACGATATAAATTCCAAAAGATTGTCCCCGTCAAGATCATAGGAACCATTCATTTGGACAATCTTTTGACCCAGTGAAATCCCGATAAAAAGCCAAATTATTATAATAAACCGAATGAACTTATCCAAATTCATGATAGACCTTAATTGTTTTAAGTCTCATCATTATTGTTTATATCATTGGCTTTCGTGGTGCCTGGCTCGGCGGTCTCTGGCTCAGTGGTCTCTGGTTCGGCGGTCTCTGGCTCGGCGGTCTCTGGCTTGGTGGTCTCTGGCTCGGTGGTCTCTGGCTCGGCGGTCTCTGGCTTGGTTGTGTCTGGTGTGGGATCACTTTCCTGAGGTTCGGAAACTTTTAATTCGGATGAGGTTTTATCTTCTTCAGTCTCGGTGTTTTGTTCTTGTGCATCTGGAACATTGCTTTGCTTTGGTGCAATAGGGATTTTCTCATCTAGACTATCAGATTTCACATCTTCGGAAGTAACCGGTTCTTTTGATTGCTCCAACTTTAGTGTGTCTTCTGGATTAGATGCAGGTAAAAGCGAATTATCATCAGGGGAAGGAATATCCGGTGTAGGTTCACTTTCCTGAGGTTCGGAAACTTTTAATTCGGATGAGATTTTTTCTTCCTCGGCTTTGGTGTCTTGCTCTTGTGTATCTGGAACATTGCTCTGTTTTGGCGCAACGGGGATTTCCGGCTTTGACTGGTCAAACTGCACATCCGGTAAACGAGGTTCTTTTGTAATTTTTGGTAATTTACCATCGCGACCAAACAAAGGCTCTTCCAATGATCCCCCTTGTAACAATTTAACCTTAAGCTCATCTGAAAAAGATTCCTGAATCAATCTTGAAAACATAACGGAAGGTTCAATTTTTCCTGCAAGGTCAAATTCGGTAGTGATTTTTTTCGAACCATTTACTCTGACGATTACTTCACCGCGGATGGACTGAAGTTTGCCCTCGTCCAAAAATACAGCCAGAGACTGAGGTGGTTTTGACGGAGTAGTGGAAGAAAGATAAATTCCGTGATGTATGGAATCCAACTCTTCAGCAAAAGAAAATCGTATCAATTTTTCGCTAAAATTCATATCTAGGGAAGATGGAAACCCTTCAAAGAAATATTCGGGAAATTCAAACAATTTTGGATCAAAAGCCTCTGGTTGATAAGATTTGGAAAGTGAAGAATCCCGATTGGGAGTAATAGATATCAAAACTACATTGGTCTGAATATCATGAACCATAGTCAGGGTAGTTACGCTATCTTGAACTGCATTTCTCAAAGAATATGCAAAATCGTACGTATCTCCCCAATGAAGATTCGCTAAGTTTGCTGAAATTCCATGTTGAAAATGCGTTGGGGTGCCATCTGCGGGAATTTGATTCACTGAAACGCCAAAAGGCGCTTCTCCATTGAAAATATACCTGTCTTCGGTTTCCTTTGCTGGCGTCATAGCCAACATATAATAAAGATCAATTCTTTTTTCAGAGGATTTTTCAATTTCGGTCGTGTCAAGATCCGCAAGCTTGGGTGCAATTGCAACCTCGACGGTTTCGGTAAATGTCTTTACGCCAATATCACTAGACGGGATTGGAGATATGAGGTTATCTTTTTCTTCAACAAGATATTCTCCCAAACCCACCTGTTCAAAACCTGCCTCCTGCGCCCATGTGACGCTCTCCATTTCCGTATTGATCTCCGGCACGGATGTCTTTTCAATTTCTGATTCTCCTTGGCTTTTTTCCTTTTCAATTGAAAGCAGATAATCGCCAAGAGTGGGGGAAAGAGAATCCAAATAAGTTGGTTCTGGTTTTGGTTTTTCTATTCTTTTATAAAAAGTATTTATTTCATAGGGCATACTTGTCTCGTCCTTGCTTCCAAAGACCGAGCCTGGTTTAAGTGGGGTGGCAGAATTAACCAAAGGTTGCGGAGGCAGTAAGGTGCCCCTTTTTTCTTCTTTCATACTTAAATAATTCGCACTCAGCGGTTTTAGTGGGTACACTTCGGTTTCTATTCGTGTTTTAACAATTTCGGGTGCAGAAGCAACAATATCTGCACTTGATGCATGATATGCTCCTTTGTCCGATAAATTGGTTTCCGACAGAATCAATTTTCCATTTTCTATTTTCAAAAGCAGAATGTCATCCGTGCCATAAGGAATAATTAATCCGGAGTCGGCAGACCGTGTCGATTGAAAACCTTGTATGCCAGTCCCCACCACACCACGAGCATCGCCAACAAGAAGTAAATCCGAATAAATGGGTTCAAAATTTTGATCAATGCCAAATATGACCGTTTTTAATTCATTCCCTTCAGGAGAAAACATGGCCAAACAACGGTCTCCTCCACTGATAAACCCCCCAACATATAATGGACCATAGCCATTGCTGACCATAGGTGCTTTAAGCATTCTGTTATTCGAAAGTGAAATAGTTTCATCGGGAAAACTCACGTAAAAGAGCATCGCTTCACGGATAGGTGTTCCAAATGCCACTACTAATTGTGGAGGATCACCTGGAATAAGCGCTAGGTTGGATGGGCGAACGGTACCAAGATCAAGAGATTGGTGCCCTAAGGTCAAAGGTTCCCCGGAAAAACCGGATTCATGACCTAAAAACACATAAAGCCAATTCTGGTCACCTTTAATGCCTGGGAATAACTCAGCAACGGCAATGATGTCAATATGACCATCGCCATTAATATCCGTTACTTCAGCATCATTGAACATACCTTGGGAAGGCAGGTGATACTGCCAAAGCGTATCCCCGATGGTGGATCCAGATATTTCGATCCAGATAGCAGATGATTGTGTACCATTCAGTACCAAAGCTTCTCGAAGACCATCTCCGTCCAGATCATATACACCTTGGACCTGAAATACCCCCTCTGAAAAAAGGGAGGAAAAGAGTAAGACCCCAATTAATATTCTTTTTAAGAAGCTCATTTTAGCTCCTTTAGCTGCACTTGACCTCTTGTTTAACATCAAAATTAGATGCATTTTTCGGGAGGCAAATCACATTTTGATCTCCCTTACCTCGTATTACTGTTCTAAAAATATAGGATAATGCAGTTATTTTTCCAAGGAAAAGACCCTGAAACTGATTTAGGTCGATTTTTAAATTTATGCTATATTTTCTTTTGAAAATCAAAGATGAATTTTAATTTGACACAACCATACATGCGGAGAACCCCATTAACATGAAAAAAATCGTTTTATTTGTCTTAACCGGCTTGTCTTTTTCACATGGTCAATTCAGCCCTTCCGGCGAAGATTTTTTCGGAGGGGGCATTGGATATAGTCCAATGTACATTAAACTTGATTCCATACCCGGCGCATCCCAAATATTAAAACTAGGTCTGGATCCCACAAAATTTGATGACCCTTTTGTCCTGCATGGAGGAGAAGGATTTGCCCATGTGACCGGCAGATGGCGAATCGGTGGTTATGCAGGGCTTGGTTCTACCAATATCGCCACTGTTCCTGATATTCTTGTTTTTGAAGATGCATTAACAGTAGACAGTAATAGTGATGGGACTCCTGACGAAGGAGATGGTGTGTGGACGGAGAGTGATGATGGAGCTGCTGTTCCGTATGAGGGCGAAAATCGTCCTTCCATAGAGGCCAATTTTTCATTCTCTCTCGGAGCCACAACAGTTGAATATGTATTGCCTTTGTTGCAAGATCTGGAACTTTCTGCGGGAGCCCTGATGGGTCTGGGGCGAATTGGAATTTCCTTGGACCAGCACAGTGGCACCCCTACTTGGGAAGGCTCTTTTTCCAATGCGTACGGTACCCCAGGCACAGAAGATGCAGGAATCCTTTACTATATTGTAGACGACAAAACTGATTATGAAATCATACCCGGACAAGTTCCAGGATTACGACGTGATATAAGTGCAACGTTTTTCGATTTTCAACCCTACATGGCCGTAAAGTGGCAATTCCTAGAAAGGCTTGGTCTCAGGATTAGTGTTGGTTTCAACAAGGGCACAATATCTGCGGGGAACTGGAAATTAAATGGAAGAAAATTCATTGGTGATTCTCCAGAAGCTGCAGTACAAGGTGTGACTTTTCGAACTATGCTATATATTGGTCTTTAGAACAAAAACAAATTTTATCGAGTACCGTGCATAAACATTTTCGACGATTGTGGCCTCTGGTCATTTCCGCCTTTTTTGGATTTTTGCTTGGAGTATTTCTTTTTGTCCCACGATTATATTCCAACAGTCAAAATTTCCAGCCAATTTTTGAGAAAAAAATCAATGTTCTCGGACAGATAATCAATTATGTAAATCATTTATATTTTGACATTGTCGATATGGAAAAAATTATGGATGGTGCGTTCCATGGTTTAATGGAGGAATTGGATCCCCACTCTACCTACATCCCCGCAAAAGAGCAAGAAAACATCGATGAACTTTTCAAGGGGAAATTTCAAGGCATTGGTATTGAATTTGATATTCTGGACGGATACATCACGGTTATTTCCCCTGTTCCAGATAGTCCATCCGATGTGGTGGGACTTATGCCGGGAGATAAAATCATCTCCATTAATGGAGATGACGCCTACAAAATTACAAAGAATGAGGTTTTCAAAAAACTGCGTGGCAAAAAAGGGACAAAAGTGAATTTAACCATTGCCCGTATAGGCGCAGGCACACCATTTGACGTGACTATCATTCGAGATGAAATCCCAATCTACAGCGTAGGTGCTGCAACCATGATCGGTGATGACGTCGGGTACATATCTCTTCGAAGGTTTTCTGCAACCACGGACAAAGAAATGACCAATGCCTTGAATAAACTTCAAACGATGGGAATGAGACATTTGATATTTGACCTGCGGGGAAATGGAGGAGGGTATCTCGAACAGGCAGCGGCGATAGCCAATAAATTCATTACCACTCCGGATACATTGGTTTACACGAAAGGTAAAATCCGAGAATCAAACCAAGTATTCATTGCCGCACCCTCTAAGGGGCGTGATGAATTTTCATTGATCGTTTTGATCAACCGTGGATCCGCCAGTGCGAGCGAAATTGTTTCTGGGGCAGTTCAAGATCTGGACCGAGGTTTGGTGGTCGGTGAAACCAGCTTTGGGAAAGGTTTAGTCCAGCGCCAAGCCAAACTGATTGACGATTCCGCAATACGAGTGACAATTGCCCGTTATTATACGCCCTCTGGTCGACTCATCCAGCGGCCATATGAAGATGGGAAAGATTTAGCCTATTATCGTGAACTTTATGATACTAATCGTGAAGCTAAAATCGACAGTTTGAGAGAATTAAGACCAAAATATAAAACAAAATCAGGGCGAACTGTTTATGGGGGAGGAGGAATTACGCCGGATATTTATATCCCCTACAATAAATCTTTCAATGGTGAAACGGAGAAAGTGCTGAGAAATCCGAAAAGACCCATATTTAATTTCGTATCTGAATACGCTTCAAACCATAAGAACGAATTCCCATCGTTCACGAAATTCAAGGATGGTTGGCTGCTCCCATTAAAAGATTTCCATGAATTCCTTGACTTTCTTGATAAAGACTCAATTCAGGTTAACCAAGATTCCTTAAAATTGGATGTGCAATTTCTATCCAATAGAATTAAGGGAGAAATTGCCGGGGCGGTGTGGGGAAAAGATGAAGCCGCAAACATCAGACTTCAGGTGGATAACCAGATCATTGAAGCATTAAAACACTTCAATGAAGCAGATGCATTCTTAAATTCCTTGAATTAAATTTAACATCTTTGCAAACAAAATTAATTGTTGTTTAATCATATTGTAATTGGAGTAATAGCATGGTACAATATTTCATAGATGGCGGCGGGTTTATGTGGCCGATACTAATCACTCTTTTATTTGGGTTGGGATTCACGATTGAGCGGTTCTACTCGCTCATCATGTCCGGTGTGGACTCAAAAGTTTTTTTTGACGATGTCACTGAAGCTATCAATAATGGTGGACCTAAAGCAGCTCTGGAAGTGTGTGAAAAAACACGAGGCCCAGTCGCAGCCATTTTTTATGCAGGTCTTACAAGAACACATCGTGGGTTGAGCGATGTTGAAAAAGCCATCCAAAATGCAGGTGCCATTGAAATGGCTTTTCTGGAAAAAAACATGATTTGGTTGAATGCCGTTATCACCATTGCTCCAATGCTGGGATTTACTGGAACGGTGGTAGGTATGATTGCTGCTTTCGATGCAATTAAAGCTGCAAATGATATATCACCTGCTGTAGTGGCCGGCGGGATTTCCCAAGCACTGTTAACAACAGCCTTTGGATTAATTGTAGCAATGATTATCCAGACATTCCAAAATTTCTTTGTTTCTCGTATTGACAAATTGGTCCTTGACATGGAAGAACAGTCTGTGAAAATCATGGATCATCTCTACGAAAAAGAAGCTCAAAACAAATAACCTATAAAAAGCCTGATGGCTACGAAACGCAGGTTTAAAGGATCGGAGATTCCAACTTCTTCCATGGCGGATATTGCTTTTCTGCTATTGGTGTTTTTTCTTGTTACCACAACAATTGATACGGATAAGGGTCTTGGGATTATTTTGCCACCACCAGGGGAAATTGAAATCGAGATCAGAAAGGAAAATATTCTTAATTGCCTAATCAACTCTCAAGGAAAAGTGCTTTTGGATGATGAACCTGCCATGGTGAATCAAATCCACAATATTGTAGGTCAAAAGCTTCGTGAAAATGACAAACTGATTATTTCCGTGAAAACACATCCAAAAACGGCATACAACGATTATGTGAGGGTAATAGATCAGCTTAAGATGGCGGATGCAAAAAGAATCTCGATCGCAAATACCGACAAATGAAATTTTCACGCAAAACCCAAATTTCAAGCGAAATACCAACCGCATCCATGCCGGACATTATTTTTATGTTGCTGGTTTTTTTTATGGTTACAACTGTTTTGAAAGAGTACTCCGGCTTACCAGTGAACCTGCCTAAAGCAAAAAGAATTCAAAAATTAAAATCAAAAAGACACACATGTCAAATCTGGGTCTCAAAGGATGGGCTGATATCAATTGATGATCGCCTGTTGGGAGTCGATGACGTATCTATCGTTATGTATGATAAACGGGTGGCAGATCCCCAGATAGTCATATCTCTGAAAGGAGACGAAGATGCTAAAATGGAACTCATTTCCGATATTCATAACGAACTTCGGGAAGTGGAAGCGCTGAAGATCAATTATTCAACAAAAACACTGGTTGATTGATGGACAAAACAAACCTACTTCATCATAAATATCCCATCATAATTCGGATCACAAGCCTTTCAGCAATTGGTATTGTCGTTTCAATGTTTCTCATTTTTCCTCGATTTATTAACATGGTCGAATTTGAAAACATACAACAGATCGCCATAGAAAACATTGACATCCCACAAACCCAACAAATTGAAAATACCCCACCACCAGCCCGTCCATCCATACCCATTCCATCCGATGATGAGGATATTGAGGATGATCTCACTTTGGACGAATTAGATTTCGATGATTTTGCAAATCTGGATGCGCCTCCGCCTCCGCCATCGGGACCCAAAGTCAAATTCATCCCCTACGATGATCCACCCATCGCCAAAGGGGCAATAAATCCTATCTATCCAGAAATTGCTCAGGAGGCGGGAATCGAAGGCGTAGTTGTGGTTCAGGCTTTCATTGATGAAAAAGGTCGTGTAAAGGAAACCCTAATCCTTAAAGGCGTACCCAATACGGGACTGGATGAAGCTGCCATGGATGCCATTAGAAAAACACGCTTTAAACCTGCAAAGCAGCGGGAACGAGCCGTTGGCGTTTGGATTGCCATTCCCGTAAATTTCAAATTAAAATAAAACATATCCTTATTTTATTGATAAAAAAAGCCTCGGTAGTTCCGAGGCTTTTTTATTTATTAATTTGAATAGACGTTTACTCTTTACCGCCAAATACTTTTTTCCATAACCAGATAATTGGATCATAAAACTGGTCAACAACACGTTCCTTTAATGGTATGATGCCATTATCAGTGATCTGTATATGTTCGGGACAGACATCTGTACAACACCGAGTAATATTGCACATGCCCGAACCAAAATCTTCCTTGATAGCTTGTATCCTGTCTTCTGTATCCAGAGGATGCATATCCAGGCCTGCTAAACGAATCATAAATCTTGGGCCAATAAATCCATCTTTGCGATCCTGGTCACGAAGCACATGACATACGTTTTGACACAGATAACACTCGATGCATTTACGAAATTCTTGGATTCTGTCCACATCTTCCTGATACATCCTGTAATTGCCCTTAGCATCTTTTTCTGCAGGATCAGGCTTGAAAGGTGAAATGCGCTTATTCTGTTCGTAATTCCATGACACATCAGCCGTTAAGTCTTTTATCACAGGAAATGTTTTTATAGGACATATGGAAATAGTTTCATCGGGTTCATACTCATTCATCCGAGTCATACAAGCCAACTTTGGTTTGCCATTTATTTCCACACTGCAGGATCCACATTTCCCTGCTTTGCAATTCCAGCGAACAGCCAGATCACTCGTTTGTTCAGCTTGGATTCGGTGAATTGCATCCAGAACAACCATACCCTTATCAATTTCAATCTGGTATTCCTCCAATTCACCACCGGTTGAATCGCCACGAAAAAGTTTAAATGACCTTAATGCCATATTTCTTATCCTTCCTTAGAAACTTCCTGTTCCAATTCATCAATCGATAGGTTTGCAATCCGCTCCAATTCACTGTCTGGCCGTTGGCGGTCAACCTTTTGTACCACCATATTTCCATTTTCTCCCTTATATATAACGACATTTGATTGTAGCCACTCATCCTGCTCACCAGGAAAATCAACTCTTGTATGGGCCCCGCGGCTTTCCTCACGCATAAGGGCGGATCTGGCAACTGATTCTGCTGTAATCATTAGATTCCGCAATGCGAGAGCTTCATGCCAACCGGGGTTATATTGTGATGCGCCATCAGCTTTTACATCCTTATAGGATTTTTTCAATTCTTCCAGATTTTGGATACCTTCGGATAACAATTCGGCAGTTCTGACAATTCCCACGTTACTTTGCATATTTTCCTCAAGTTCTTCATGTAACAGATAGGGATTTTTACCTGATTCTCGATTTAGAATATCTGTTGCGCCCCGGATGATTGCAATTACTGTTTCTTCTATCAAACTCGGAGTATTTGGATTCTCATTTAGATATTGAGCAACGCCCTCACCAGCCAATTTTCCAAACACAAGCAAATCAGATAAAGAATTTCCTCCAAGACGATTGGCGCCATGCATCCCACCAGAGCATTCTCCACAGGAAAACAGACCAGGAACCTGTGACATTTGTGAATCCGCTTCCACACGGATTCCTCCCATCATATAATGGAGCGTCGGGCCAACTTCCATGGGATCTGTCGTAATATCTAGTTCAGCAAGTACCTTAAACTGGTGATACATAGATGGTAGTTTTTTCTTGATATCTTCCGCGTTACGTTGGCTTGCAATATCCAAGAAAGCACCACCGTGAGGGCTACCCCTGCCGGCTTTTACTTCTGTGCGGATCGCGCGAGCTACCACATCCCGAGTTAATAGCTCTGGAGGTCTTCGTGCGTCTTTATCTCCGGCAAGCCAACGAGCAGCTTCTTCTTCCGTATCTGCCGTTTCTGATGCAAACCGTTCCGGAATGTTGTCAAACATGAAACGTTTTCCTTCGCTGTTTACCAGAATTCCACCTTCACCCCGGACACCTTCTGTGACCAGCGTTCCATGGACAGATGGCGGCCAAACCATTCCCGTTGGATGAAATTGGGTAAATTCCATATCTATCAGTTCAGCCCCAGCTTCATAGGCCATGGCATGTCCGTCGCCAGTGTATTCCCAAGAATTGGAGGTAACTTTCCAGCCTTTACCGCCGCCGCCAGTAGCGAGGATGACTGCTCCCGCTTTAAAAATAACAAAACGTCCTGTTTCGCGCCACATGGCTACCATCCCAGAAATCCTGTCGTCATCCTTCAAAAGATCCAATCCGGTGCATTCCATGTATACCTCGATTCCCTGGTAAATACCATGATCCTGCAGTGTACGAATGATTTCCAGTCCAGTGCGATCTCCTACATGAGCCAGGCGGGGATATCGGTGCCCACCAAAATTGCGCTGATTAATCAACCCTTTATTTGTGCGGTCAAAAACTGCGCCCCATTCTTCCAGCTCCCGGACACGATCGGGCGCATTTTTAGCGTGTAGTTCTGCCATGCGCCAAACGTTCAAAAATTTTCCCCCGCGCATAGTATCCCGAAAATGAACCTTCCAGTGATCTCGGTTGTCCACATTGCCCAAAGCTGCTGCGACCCCACCTTCAGCCATAACCGTGTGAGCCTTACCCAAAAGAGATTTACAGACAAGGCCAGTACTGAGTCCCTGGCTTGAGCATTCGATAGCAGCGCTCAATCCAGCACCGCCAGCACCAACGACAATTACATCGTGTTCAATCGTTTGAATATCCGATATATCCAGCATTAAAAACTCCAAGTATTGTAATCAATCCATTGGCCAGAAGAAACCATGCGAACATAATAATCCGCGAAGGCAACCCATATCATGCTGACCCAAGCCCAGAACATATGTCGGCCATTCAGCCAGGAAATACCTTTCCAGAGTTTATATCTTATTTTCTGCTGGCCATTGGGACATGCAAAACAATCAAGCCGTCCAGCTGCAAGGTGGCGAAATGCATGGCAGCCAAAGGTATATCCAGCTAAAAGGATGGGATTCACCATTAAAATAACAGAACCGACACCAATGCCAAATTCCCCTCCCCGGAAAAGAGATAAAATTCCATCATAGGTCAAAACTGCCACAAAGCCAAGGGCAATATAAAGCGTGTACCGATGAAGATTTTGGAAAACCAACAGCGCTGTTTCACCTTTGTATTTTTTCTGAGGGATACCTCCAACAGCACAGGCCGGCGGAGTTAAAAAATAAGCGCGGTAATAAAATTTTCTGTAATAATAACAGGTCATCCTGAAGGAAAGAGGGCCGGCCAAAATCAGGATGGCCGGTGTTGCTGGAATCAGGTTTGGCCACCAACCAGGCCAGGATCCGAACCAAGCATGCCCAAGCGGTGCAGCGCCCTCGATTCCTTCTTTCATAAATAAAAGGGGAGAATAAAATGGAGATAGATATCCGCCAAAGCCTTCGCTTCCTGCACTCCACCAGTAATGGTTGCCCTGAAACATGGCCCATGTAGTATAAATGACAAAACTAAGAAACCCCAGCCCGGTCCATAATGGTTCTATCCACCATTTATCCGTTCTATGGGTTGATGCTAAACTTTTTTCCGTCATCGTATTTTCGATAAAGAGTAAATACTAAAATCCAAGGGCTGAAATTAAGGGTTCAAATGAGGGCGTACACGACAAAACCAATTCTATGCTAACTGTCGTCTTTTAGTTGTGTAGAAAAATAAGCACTTATCAGCCATAGTGCAGCCTGCAGATATAACACAGTTTTAAATGGTGATAAAGGAATAAAATTGAGAACCATATAGGTCACGCCGATCAAAATGAAAAGCAACACACCCAAGATCGAATTCCGTGCCAAGGCGGTTCCCATTCTTGTAACCTGTACATAGGTCATGATTAGGATGCCGATGGATGAAACCCACCAACCAAAGAAACGGTAGATGACTTGTAAATAATCTTGTAAATGAGCATTGATGTCCGCTGCGAACAAATTGCTGAAGGATGTTTGAAGTAGAGCTTCATTAGGCGGTTGGTCCAGCATCCACGGCTCCGGATGAAAGAGCCAGCCAAGTCCTAACCCAACAGCACCAAGTCCAATGAGAAAAAGTGGAATCCAACTAAGATTATGAATTGTTTTTTGGTTCATTTATTGTGCCTGTAGACTAAAAGGCCCCTTTGACATTACAATTGCAAAAAATTCTTCAAAAAACTTTTCTTCGCCTAAATCTCTTTCTTTCAAACCGTCTAATGCCAAATCGCCAGCCCACTGGTTCCACTCCCGATATGTTTTGCCATTTGGTCCCATTTGTGCATCATCCAGTATTAAAGATGCTTTATTGAATTGGTGTCGTTCTTCAACGGTCCAATTTTTCATAACAGACAGCAGTTCATCCCTGACCGATTCCGCTGTGAGTACACCGGTCCAAAAAGCCACCGGTGCCATTTCATATCCCATGGGCGGTCGGTCGGCGCCCCGGACTTCCACCAAGTCTTTCAAGCGAACGTTGGTAAAGATCTGATGTAAAGCCGCCTGGATATCTTTGGTTCGTAATGCACCGGTGTTTTCCAATGACATCAATCTTTCACCCAATGTTTGATCTGTCCTCACAATGGTGCCATTATCGTCTAATTCAAAAATACCTGGAACTGTCATGATATAGTTGATATATCGATCGATTATTTTTTCCGGGGATTCTATGCCATGATCTATAAGATTCCGGCAGCGAAGATTATCCGTATTTTCCCAGATAACATTGCGGATATTTTCTGTGCCAGTTGGTTTACCGTTTCGAAACGGGCTGTTGGCAAAAAGATAGGCGCAAACCGGTTGCAGACAGTCAGCTGTAAACGTCATATCTTCCAGATCCTGTTCACCTGTCACATCAAAATTGATCTGAACACTGGCAGTGTTGCGCATCATCCATTTTCCAAGGGTGCCGTTTTGTTCCATATTGACGTGCATGAGCTGATATTTCAATTGGTCGATCAGGTCAATATCATCCGGGGTAAAATTCGGTTCTACACCATAATTAATGATCTTCAGATCGTTGGTCCCCACCACTTTCATCAATGCCTGTTTATGTTTAGCCAAGGCAGAAAATAACGTATACAAATTGCGATAGGGTGGGCTAGACCATTCCAATTGTCCGCCAGGTTCCAGTGAATAAATTCCATTGTTTCCTACATTTTTATTCATGATGGATAAAAGATCTGATGCGGAAAATTCGTCACAGGGGTTCACGGGTAATCGGCGGTTATCCGTCGTATAAATGAAACATTCCTCTTCCATGCCAACAGTACGGACTGCGGACGGAACAAAATTCGATAGAATGAAAGATCGGATTTTATCCTGAAGATTCACGGCAGGAAATTATCATTGGTGAAATGAAAGAATGGAAAGAAGTTAATCTTTTAAATCAATCCCCACGTCACCAAACCAAACATCATGGCCACCATGGGAAATCTAACCAACCAGTTGACTGATGCTTCTCTTATCCATTGATTGGATAAGTCGTTTACCTTATTAAATTTCAATTCCGCTAAAGCTACTTTACCCGATTCCGCAAAAACGGTTTTTGAACCAAACAATTTATTATTTTGAACGACAGGATCATAAACACCATTTAGAAATTCTTCAGCAGCGGCAGATTGTATGAAAACGGGTGAAAATCCGCTCACCTGATGCCACCCGGGCTCTACCTGGATAAGATCCTTGATGGGTGTCTCTCCTACATATTTCCCATCTAAATATATGGGAATACCACCCAAATTTGTTTTAATTCGTATTTCAGCGGAATAGTGTAAATGAAATTCTGGATCGATTCCATATTTCATGCTTTGATAATTACTTTTTGGAGGTTTTGTTTCCTCAAGTGGTAAAAGAAATTCTCCGCCTGATGTATCCATAGTTACCATTTTGTCAGAAGATGTCCAAATGGGATTATTTTCGAGCCTGCTTATTTTATCCCAGTTGGAGGCAATATCAGCTAATTGCAATGTGTCGATTTGATAATCAAAATTATCCACGGAATCTTCTTCATCACCCATAAAGTTATGATTGGAATTATCGGGTATATCGTTTTCAAAAACCATAAGTGGATCCACATTTGCTATTGGCTGGTCATTAACCTCAGTGACAGTTAATGTTGTGATCTCTAAATCCGTCGCTCCCTGACTGTCTGTAACCATAACCAATATCGTTGCCACACCGTGTTGATCCGGCTGGACGTTAAAATTTAATTTTCCCGATCCTGTGCTATCCCCCGATACGGCAGTCACTTCCACTAAACTTTCATTGGAATTTGCTTCAACGGAAAAGGCAAGTGTCTGTCCATCCGTTACAACATCAACATCATCTGCCAAGATATCAACCTCTAGATAATCATCCTCCGATATAATATGATCTCCAATTTCCATTAATACAGGTTCATCATTAACGGGGATAATATTTATATCAACCGTAACTACATCACTGAACAAATAATCGTTTTCTCCATTTGTAGTCCCATTGTCCTGAATCCTATAGGTAAAACTATCTGAGCTCACATTGTCATTATGATCCAAATTTGGCGTATACCTGACATCTCCATTTTTTGAAATCATCACGGCGCCATATTGAGTCAAATTAATTAAATGAAAGGTCAGGGATTGGTTATCCTCAGGATTGTCCATCGGATCTCCATCATTACCCATAAGATTATGGTCTGGATTTTTAGGTATATTGTCTTCCAGAACCGCAAACGAATCAGTAAAACCCTTAAATTTTTTCGGAAATTCAGATGAGACTTGTTTTGTGAAAAGGACTGATTTCATATTACTTGTCTTATCTGTCGGATGGTTTGTGGTATATAATCTATCTCCATACCTGAAAATGGCGTTGATGCCCAATTCCTCTCTAGCCATATCAAAGGCTTCTTTGAATTTTCCCGTGTAATTCAGAAATCCTACATTTTCCATCAAATGGAATGTAGAGATCGCTGAATTCGAACCAGATCGGTTTAATGATGCTTCCGAATAGGAATAATTACCTGTATTAATAATAATAGTGGCTCTTGAAAGAGAATAGGAATTGATGATTTTATATCCTTGGATATGGCAATTTAAATGAAATGCGAGTTGCAGGTTCTCCGGAAATTCATTGATCACAATTTGTTCCAACGGTTCTTGAAAAATCGAATCTAAAATTTTATCTTTTGATCGGGCCACATTCGACAAGCTAAGATAAAACGTGCCTTTATCGGATTTCCAGCCAATAATCCTATTTTCATGAATAGGTGCCGAAAAATCCAAACTGATTACAATACCATTTGATTTGACGTTATATTGGATATCTTGAAGAGAGACCGCCGCGAAACAGACAGAGGCTGTCGTCACTAATATTAGGACTAGTTTATTCATGTAGAACTCCGCATCTAAGCCATAATTGACTTAACTCACCATGAAAAAACGTTTGAACAGTCAAAACGCAATCTCAGGAAATCGTGCAAACAACACTATGTTTGCATTTTAACTTCCGACAAGATTAAACACGTTAATGCAAAATTAAAAGGAAAACGAAATAATCAAATAGCGCAATTGACCATTTGATATAATATCCATAGCCCTCTAAAATCCAAGGATGATGCTTTTGAGAAAAATTTTCTATTTGACGCTTATTTCCGTTTCTTTTTTATGCGGAAAAACAACCACGATTAAAGTTTTTCATGTTTTCAGCAGCCTCGGAGGCGTTGAAACCGCAGAATTGAAAAACTCCATAATTCTCAAGTATGATGAAAATGGAGCGATGACCGACAGTTCCATTTTCACGCACACATTACCATTGAGTGAAAAATACATTTATGTTGCTGGACCCAGTGAGGGATTGAGGCTCCGGAGACAATATGAGCGGGAAAGGGTCTTATCATATCGGTTCGAAAATGACGATAATGGACGTCGTCTCAGTGCATCCCTGTATGGAATTGAAGATACGCTTTACTGGAAAGAATTCCTTAAGTATGATGAGGATGACCGTCTCGAAAAGCGAATCCGGCACAATCCAAGCAAAGCAATCAATCCCGAAATGATGTCCAAAAAGAATGAAAGCGGAGACATGATATGGGGAGAAAGCTATCAATACGATTCCACCGGCTCCATAAAGACTATAAGGGAATTTTATGATGATTATATTCTTGAAGTATCAACATATCAAATTGATTCATTGAAAACACCAAAAAAAACACAGGAATATTTTGATCCTTCAGTCATTTTTAGAACAGAATATATTTACAACAACGATGGGTTGCTGTCCCACAAAATCACAGTTGAACGAATGGGGAAATCGCTGGAATCAAAAAAATATAATTATGATGAGCTTGGACGGATAAAAAGAATAAAAATATTCAATTCGGACGGTGTTTTGTCCGAAATCATTATCTCTGTATTTGATGATAAAGATTTTAAAATCAGTAAATTTACTGCAGACTCTACAATGAAGATTATTGAAAAAACTGAAATAAAATTGGACAATAAAGGTCGCCATCTAGTTGTCACGGATCTCGATGGAAATGGTGGGCTCATGGGGAAAAAGATTTATTCCTACGATGAAAATGATCAAATTGTTCAAATAACTCGGTACGACATGATTCATCGTAAAAATGAAAATAGCGAAATCCCAGTAACGGTAATGACCTATGAATATGAGTAAATTCCAGATTCTTATTTCAATGACAAACAACATCGGAGGATTCTATGAGGGTCATTGATCCAAAAAGTGCTGTTATTGGTGCCCTTGGTATGTTGCTGATTCTATCCACATTTGGGTTTCGTCCAGATACGGATGAGTTGGGCCACCTGACTGTTCGCAGTTTAACAATCGAAAATGATCGTGGCGTTATTATGACATACCTTGGTAACGGGTATATGCAGACTTATAACGAATTTAGTGAACCTACGTTATTTATAGGCACTGGTAAAGACGGAGGCGGCCTGATGAGAACCTATAATGGCAGTGGGGACGAGTCTGCCTATCTCGGGACTGGGCGACTTGGAGGCGGTTATGTCCGGACCTACAACAATTCTGGGAAAGAAACCACATATCTTGGAACAGGATCCGACAATTCTGGTCAGCTCAGAATTTATACACAAGATGGCGAAACCGCTTCATATCTAGGAAATGGATTCCTTCAATCATACAACAAATTTGGAGAAAGGACCCTTTCTCTTGGCGCGGATGCCAACAACAGCGGAGGGTATCTTAAAACTTATAATTTTGATGGACAGGAAACAATGTATATTGGAACCGGCGCGGATAGTTCAGGGCAAATGAGGATTTATGATTTAGCAGGTGAAACGGGAACGTTTATTGGCAGTGGATATTTCCGGACCTATAACCAGTTCGGTAAAATGACAACCTATTTAGGGAATGCTCGCGATGGTGGCGGATATTTGCGAACGAACAATAAATTTGAAACTGAAACATCTTTCTTAGGAACAAACAATGCCAACGAAGGACTTATTAACCTTAATGATAAGTTCGGCCAAAGCTTTTGGATTCGCTTAAACAGAGAGGATTAAAATATTTTTCACATTTTTTTGATTTTAACGTCCTATTGCCTTAATTTTACAATACAAAAGGTATCCGAGAGGGGGATGAAATATATCTTCATCCGAAATACCTCCCTTTATTACATACTCAGATAATGAGGATTTGACCATGCGGAAAATACTGGTTAGTTCATTCATTCTGTCGACTCTGGCGCTTGCTCAGAACGATGGTCTGGTAAAAACATATCACCGCCCCAGTGGGGCAATTAAAACTGAAGGCAATTACGCTAACGGTGTCCGAGACGGACTCTGGACTTGGTGGTACGATGGTGAGGTTTTTGAAGATTTTGGAGAGGACGGAGAACCAAACACCCAAGACGCAGGTGAGGGAAATGGTGTTTGGGATTCAACTGAAACCATTCCTAACGACAATGGAAACGGGATTTTTGATCCTCCACAAAAAAAACGTGAAGGATCCTATGTGGCAGGTAATCGTGAAGGATTATGGACATCTTGGTATGAGAAGGAAAATCGAAAAGATGAAGATGATGAAAATAAAGAACCATCGAGAGAAATAGAAGCCAACTATACTGATGGAAAATTAAATGGATCTTTGATTCGCTGGTATGATAATGGAAATAAATCCGAAGAGGGGACCTACACATCGGGAAAGCAGGAAGGGATTTGGATAAAGTACTACGAAACGGGAATCAAAAAAGAACAAACTCGGTTTTTTGACGGGCAACAAGATGGATTTTGGATAGAATGGTTCGAAGATGGAGCCAAAAAATCTGAACGAAAATTCACAAATGGAGAGAGAGACAGCCTTTGGACGTCATGGTTTCCGAACCCCTACAACAATAAAAAATTACAAGCCACATACGCCAATGGAAAACTCAACGGTTCCTGGATTTCCTGGTATAATGCTGGCATCGTTAAAGAAAAAACAGGACACTATGCCGACAATAAGATGGATAAAAAATGGACTTACTGGGCCGACAATGGACAGAAAACCAAGGAAGTAGGCTGGGAAAAAGGGATAATGCAAGGTCAATACCTGGAATGGAATTCAGAGAATTACAAAGTCATTGAAGGGGAATACGACCAGGGTGAAAAGCACGGACAATGGACCAAAAGATACGACGACGGAACTCTGGAGCGACAGGAAAACTACATAAATGGGAAAATGGATGGGCAGTTGATCAAATGGAACTCAGAAGGTGTAAAGACTGAGGAGGGATCATACAAGGCGGGAGTAAAGCACGGCATTTGGACTACCTGGAATAATGCAAAATTTAAAAAAAATGAAGACACTTATTTCAATGGTGTAATTAATGGAAAAATAACCATGTGGGATGACAATGGAAATAAGGAACGGGAAGGTATCATTCGTGAAAATGAACCGGAGGGTGTCTGGACTTATTTTAATCCTAATGGAATACAGGATTTCAAATTTGACTATGGTAAGGGATTAGAGCAGGTTCGCATTGCCGATCTTGAAGAACGAGACAGAATTTTCTATAAAATAGGGAAACACAAACCTTATGTGGGTGTTGTAACTGAAAGTGGAGGCATTAAGGAATATCTCCTATTGGGACGATTCACCGCAGGAAAACGCGACGGTCAATGGGTGCAGTGGTACCATAATGGTCAAAAAGAAATTCAAGGCATCTACTATCGCGGGAAAAAACATGGCGAATGGATGCTCTGGTATGAAGACGGAACATTGAAAGAATATGGAAACTTTGAAATGGGTAAAGTAGACGGCACATATAAATACTGGTATCCCAACGGTCATCTCGCAAAAGAGGAAAACTACCATAAGGATAAACCCCATGGTCGTTGGACCTATTGGTATGAACACGATCATAACTTGAATTTCACAAATGGCATTTGGAGTTATAAAGGCGGTACCTACAAAGCTCAAAACGAAGAAGAACTTTGGAACTGGTGGTGGTATTTGAATGACAACAAAGAAAAGGAAGGTCATTACGTCGATGGAAAGAAAAACGGGAAATGGACTTGGTGGTACCAAGACGGCATAAAAAAATCCGAAGGAACTTACGTAGAAAATTTGCAGGATGGATTGTGGTCATATTTCAATACGAGCGAGGATACTACCGAGGAAAGAGAATTTGTTAAAGGGAAACTAAACGGCCGTTCCATCGTTTGGATGTCGCCGGGAGAAAAGCAGGAGGAAAGATTTTATAAAAATGGACAATTGGACGGACCCAGTACCTTTTGGGAAAACGGTTATCCCAGCATGATGACCAATTACAAATCAGATAGACCAGAGGGTCCGTGGGTCATCTGGCACCCCAATAGCAAACAAATTAAGGAACAGGGTTTTCACCAAGATGGGAAAAAAGACGGCCTTACAAGTTTTTATTATAACGACGGGGTCTTGCAGCGCGAAGGGTATTACAAACAAGGATTGCCGGAAGGACTATGGACCTATTGGAACGTAAAAGGTGAAAAGGATTTTGAGTTTGATTTTGGTGAAAACCTTGAACACATTGTTCTTGAAGATCTTTCAAATCGTGATGGTCTTTTTTACAAACTTGACGAGAATAAACCCTTTACAGGCGTCATTACCCAAGAAAATCCCGACGCGGGATATCAATTTCTTGGGCGCACCAAAGATGGAAAAAAAGACGGAATGTGGGTTAAATGGTTCCAAAGCGGTAAAGAGGTTCCCGAAGTGGTATTGGTGGACGTTCAGGAGCCGGAACCTGACGTACCATGGAGCGGCAACAAGCAAGAACAAGGTGCGTTTAAGGATGGTGAAAAACACGGCTTGTGGACGGAATGGTACGATAACGAACACATGAAGTCTCATGGAACCTACGATATGGGCATTATGAATGGGGACTGGGCTTTCTACTACACCAACGGCATCAAGGAAAAGGAAGGAACGCTCTCGAATGGCAATGCCCATGGATTATGGAAATTCTGGGATGAAGAAGCTCGCAAAGCACAAGAAGGCGAATTCGAAAACGGTATCAAGAATGGAAAATGGATTGCGTGGTTGGAAGATGGGCATA
Source organism: uncultured bacterium (assembly GCA_964399115.1). Classification (GTDB taxonomy): domain Bacteria; phylum Fidelibacterota; class Marinisomatia; order Marinisomatales; family UBA1611; genus CAYNPR01. The sequence continues at coordinate 26,157 of CAYNPR010000002.1, forward strand.
TTACGGAAGGCCACTACAAAAACGGTAAAAAAGACGCTATGTGGACTAGTTGGAGGGACACGGAAAAAAACCGTAAGGAAATGCGGGGGAACTACAAAGACGGTAAAATGGTGGACAAGTGGTTTTTCTACGATAACAAAGGAAATTTGAAGGAAATTCGTTACTTCTCCCCTACCTTTAAATAAATAATTTAATCGGCACCACATTCGATGGAACTCGGATGCGGTGAAACTTCAAAACCACATCACATGATCAACTAATTGATTCGTGTGCTTGCTTTTGGAATTTTGTATTTTTCGTCTTCGATTTTATACAAGTTTTTTTAGTAACATCCCCCTCCATTTAATAAAGGAATCACCCGTGAAATACATTTATTCTTTTGGTAGCGGCAATGCCGATGGCAAGGCAGAAATGAAAAATCTATTAGGCGGCAAGGGAGCCAATCTTGCCGAAATGAACCTATTGGACATCCCCGTCCCTCCCGGTTTCACCATCACCACCGATGTTTGTACATATTATTACAAGCACGATTTTATTTTTCCTGGAGAACTTAAAAGCCAGACTGCAGATGCAATAAAAAATGTTGAAACCATTATGGATTCCAGCTTTGGTGACAAGGAAAACCCATTGTTGGTTTCGGTACGGTCCGGGGCGCGACAATCCATGCCAGGAATGATGGAAACAGTGCTCAATGTAGGTTTGACCAGTGTCACTATGCCGGGACTTATTGCCAAGACGGACAACCCCCGTTTTGTTTATGACGCCTACCGGCGCCTGATCACTATGTACGCCGACGTAGTCATGGAAAAAGCTGCTGGTATCGAACCCGCTGAAGGCCAGGGCATTCGGCAAAAACTGGAACAAATCCTGGACC
>CAYNPR010000003.1:0-21612 GCA_964399115.1 uncultured bacterium
TGTTTTTCCTGGATGGATTGCCACGGAAATGACGGCGAGCCATCAGTTTAAAATGTATTTTCTCATGGACTCAGACACCGCTGCGGGAAAAATTTCCCAAGCAATTCAAAAAAGAAAACGAAAATACGTTTTGCCCTGGCAATGGAGAATCATTGTTCCAATTTTTCGCATATTACCACGCTGGCTCATTAATTTATTTTCAGTCTAATGCAGCACAAAACACCATAAAGAAAAATCAACGATCAAGGCTCAAGCGGATGCCTGTTGGGGTTTATTTATTTTATTGAGTTCAAACCTGATCCAGTTTACTGCAATCGCGAATGCGACTCCGGTGGAGATCATCATGGCATACCAATTCCACTCTACTGGTTTATCCAAAACAAAAGTGAAATAAAGCGCTAAAGGCGCAGAGACTCCCAAAACCCGGACTGTGGTAATGACCAGCACTGGGATGCCTTTTCCCAAACCCTGCATAACACGGCCAGAGATTATGGCGATAGCCACAAACGGATAAACCAAGACTATCAGTCTCAGAAATCCAACGGATACGTCCACAATTTCCTTTGCTTGGATAACTTCAACAGCCGTCGCCCCTTCCAAGTTCGGCGTAAACCAAGAAGAGAATGTTGGTGCAAATACGTAAACAAATGCCGATGATGCAAGTGTGATGATAAATGCCCGTGAGATCCCATATTTAATAATAAAGTTCAATGTTTTGATTTCTTTCGCACCATAGAACATCCCTACGAGTGTCGTCATTCCACCTGCAATGGCAAATATGGGTAGAAAAATCAACATATCCAACCGTCCGGCCACTTGGTAAGCGGCAACGGTCTGAGAAGAATAATGTATCAATATTTTATTAAAAACGCCTTGGCCAACTGCCATGATTATCATGGATACGGATGCTGGAAAACCCACTTTCACGATATCCCATAAAATGGCTTTGGATGGCGTAAAGTCCTTCAGACGAAAAGTGACGTAGGCATGCTCCCTGACAAAAAGCATATATACAAAAATCAAGAATACTACTAATTGACAAATAACAGTTGCGGCGGCGGCTCCCTTCACGCCCATATCAAAACCAAATCCGCCAAACCGTTCCAATTTGAAAATGAAAATAGGGTCAAGGATAATATTCAATATTGTTCCGAATCCTGCGACCATCATGGGAAACTTCATGTCCCCTTCCCCTGCAAGTATCGAACGAAAAAAACCGGAAAACACCATAAAAGGCAAACCAACGACAATAATAAAAAGATAATCCCATGCCTTTTCTAGAATAACGCCTTCCGCACCTAGTGAAAAAAGCATGTCCTTACCAAACAGAATTCCTGCTGTGGTAAACACGGCAGCGATACCGAGTCCGATAGCCAAGGCATGCTCTGCACTGTTGTCCGCATTGACTTTGTTTTTCTCGCCAATGAAACGGGCAATGGATGCCGTTACGCCGGATCCCAATCCCATGGTGAGTCCAAGCATCAAAAAGAACAAAGGCATATTGAATGCGACCCCTGCAATTGCGTCTCCTCCTAGCTGTCCTATAAATATCATGTCCACCAAGTTGTAAAGTGTATGGATCCCCATTCCAAGCATAATGGGAATGGCAAGAGACCACAATGCTTTCGAGGGATTTTCGATAAAATATTCGAGGCGCGAACCAGAATGAGTTTGATTACCCATAAGCCCGGAATTTAAATACTAGAACAGTGCAGAATTAAGATTGGTTGGAATAATTATTATGAGAAGACTAATATGATTTATTGATTAAATCTAACGGCTCTGGCATGATGATAGAGAGATCAGGCCAAGACTGAAAATAAGCGGAATCTATTTCTTTATTTTTCGATCAAAACACCGTCGGCTAAAAAATTAACTATATATTTTGGTTCAGTAATCTTCAAGATCTCTTGTTCAGAACTCCCCGCATCTTCCGCATAATGGCGCAATATTTCAACTGACATGGTATCCATGAATGCCTTTCCCTTTACAATGACTTTTTTCTTTTCCATGCCTTCCTTTGGTACAAAAAAACCATAATCCTTAAAACGCACCATCAAAGTATCACTCTCTGAAACTTTCATTCTCACCCAGCATCCTTTTTTTGGACATGTTTGAACAATTTTACCCTCAAGAGTGACATTATCCATCGATTTGTTTTGAATCGACGCCTTTACTGAAGAATACGCATGTGTTATATCGGGAGAAAATTTTTCACCATAATTATTGAATGATTGACCGGTAGCCGTTGAAACAATAATTAGAAGGGTTGGAATAAATAAGAATATTTTTTTCATCATGATCTTGTTTTACTGGTATTCAAAATTAAGGACAACACAACCGTGTTCATATCCAATAAAGATGTAGAAAAAATTCTAAGATGCCATTGCAATAAATACTCGTTTAATCATTTTTTACCACCGGACCTTTCCATTGAATCTTCTCTAATAACAAATTATCGGTATGATACCATGTTTATTTAAAATGATTGTCCCTTAGTTTGATTCCAAACGTAAATCACCATAATAAGGATGATAATTCCAATATAAGATAATTTTATTCTACATTATTATTTTAGATGGGCCAAAGAACTGGCAATACAAATATGGCCGTAATCCAAAATATTAATGCGAGGGGAAACCCAACACGGATATAATCACTGAACTTATATCCACCGGGGCCATAAACCATAAGATTGGTTTGGTATCCTATTGGCGTGATGAAAGATGCCGATGCGGCAAATGCCACCGCAAAAATAAAAGCTCTTGGATCTACTCCCATCTCATAACTAACAGCCATCGTAATGGGAGTCATGATAATGGCCGTTGCGGCATTGGATGACACTTCCGTTAAAATCATAGTAATGAGATAAATGATGGCCAAAAGTACCCGGGGTTGCCATTCAGGTGAAGCCATTTGAACTACAGAAGAAATGAACTCGGCAATCCATTTCGCAGTTCCTGAAGTTTGAATAACGATCCCAACCGGTATTAATGCGGCAATCAATATAATGACTTGCCAATTGATGGACTGATAACTTTCCTGTGGTGTAATGACCCCCAATGCCAATAGTACCACAACTCCAAACATGACACCTGCCAAGATCGGAATGATTCCGATAGCTGCAAGGGTAATGGCACTTAATATTACAATAATGGACATCCACCAGAATCGCTGTTTTCTAAGTTCGGCTTCAACTTCACCCAAAACGATAAAATCACCACTTTTCGACAATTCTTCAAATTTATTTTCCGGTCCATAAACCAAGAGAGTATCAAATGCCTGCAGAACTATGTGGGCAATTTTTTTTCGAAAAATAGTCCCTTCTCTTCGAATGGCTAGAATAAAAGCACCAAAACTTCTACGAAAATTACTGTCCTTCAGACTGCGACCCACCAGTTTTGACTGTTCAGTCAACAGACATTCGATTAAAATATTGTCCTTTTGTTCCAGTTCTTGCTGAGTCAGTTTCTCATCGGTCAGCAGGGTCACTTTCTCCACTTCCTTCATTCTCAGAAAGTTTTCAAGAGAACCACGAACAAACAGCACATCCCCTGCTTTCAATGGAGTTCGACGAATATTGGTTGTAATCATTTCCTTGTCCCGGAGAATATCCAGAACCATCACATCATAATTGGCATTGATTCGTCGTCCCAAACAACTTTTTCCAACCAAGGGGGATTCTTCCAACACCTTCATTTCCGTCAAGTAACCGCCCAAATGATAACTTCGAGTTAAACTGGAAGTGACCGTTCTAGAAGGCAATAATTGGGGTGCAATGAATAGGACATAGACCAGACCTACCACCATCAGAATGACACCATATCGTGTGAATTCAAACATACCCATAGGTACAGCAAGATCATTTGGGAAATAACTATTCCACATATCCACAAAAATAGAATTAACCAGTAAGTTTGTAGATGTACCGACAAGTGTTAGGGTCCCTCCTAGAATGGCAGCATAACTCAAAGGAATCAATATTTTAGACGGACTCATTTTATATTTATGAGCCAAACGGACCGTCACTGGTATGAAAATCGCAACGATGGCTGTATTGTTCACCACAGCGGAAGCCAAACCGATAGTTAAAAGATAAGCCGTTAACCCCAACAAACGGGATTTATCCGCCAGTCTGTTTATTCGGATTACAAGGTATTCCAAAACACCGGTTTTTTTCAGGGATCTGCTTAAAACAAATAGAAATGCGATCGTCAAGACAGCTGGGTTGGAAAATCCTGAGATAGCTTCCACCGGTGTTAAAAATCCTAATAAAAGCATGATAGATAACAGAATCATGGCAGTGACATCAATGGAAAATATTTCTGCTACGAAGAGAATAAATCCCATAACCAGTAATCCCAGTACAATGGCAATATCGGATGTCATATAATCAAATTTAATTCAGGTGGTTGGCGAGAGCAATCCGTGAATAATTTAACTGAAAGGATGCTTCCCATGGTCAGACATTTTATCGGGTAGCCCCGTTTCCTTAGTTGTAGGTTTGACGGATGGTTTGGGCCCTTTTACGATGGCGTGTAAAATTGTTTCTATGATCTCGTCTCGACGAATATTATTTAAAACTGCCATGACAAAAATAGGATATTCTTCTTCTGGAAGTACCTTTTCCCAAACATCAAATATATCTGTCTGATCCAAGAATTTGTCCACATTCGGTTCTGCTGCTAAATGAAGGATAACCTGATCCATAAGAGAAAATAAGTGGTCTTTCAAATCATCTTTTGTTAGAGAAGAGTAATTCATTTCTCTCCGAGAACAGATTCTTCATCCACATCATCAATCTGTGTTTTAGCAACATAATCACTGGCATATTTTTTATAGACACCGGATTTTACAAATATCTCAAAAAGATCTTCATCAATATGATAGTCATTTTTCATAAATCCCATGATACGCATAGCATTGGATAGTCTTTTCCCTTCTTTGTATGGACGGTCTGCAGCGGTGAGAGCTTCATAAATATCGGCAATGGCCATCATTTTTGCTTGAATAGACATTTGATTACCCTTAAGTCCTTTTGGATATCCTTTCCCATCCAATCTCTCATGGTGACCTCCAGCAAATTCGGGTACATTCCTTAAATTTTTGGGATAGGGCAATTGCTCAAGCATTTCGATAGTGATTACAATATGGTCGTTGATGATCTCCCGCTCTTCTGGAAGTAAGGTGCCCTTCGGTATATTTAGATTACTGATTTCTTCTTCCGTAAGAAAATTTACTTTTTCACCATTCAAATTCACCCTTTGTTCACCTATAGATTTGACACGATCCTGGAATTCAGGGTTCATGAATTCTCCACCTATATTACATTCTTCCAAGAATTTCATGTTTGCATCAATTTGGCTAATCGTTTCATTATATTCATTATCAAACGAATCAGGAGTCTGACCATTGAATTGTTGTCTAAGAAATTTGATCTCTGCATCTCGCTTCAACAGTTCCATTCTGGTTTTTATCAATTCAATACGATCAAAGATTGTTTCCAATTTTGTTCCCTTATCTACCACATGTGGAGGTGTAGCAACCTTCCCGCAATCGTGTAACCAGGCCGCAATATAGAGTTCATACCGTTCTTCATCCGTCATGGAGAATTTCTCAAATGGACCTTCCTGGATCTCAGCAACAGTATCGGCCAGCATCATGGTAATAACAGGTACGCGCGAACAATGGCCCCCGGTATATTCAGATTTCTTGTCAATGGCAGTGGCAATGAGCTTAATAAAGGATTCAAATAAGGTTTTCAACTCTTCCACCAGCTCTTTATTCGTCAATGCCACTGCACCTTGAGACGCTAGGGATTCAATCTGTTCCTGCATATCTTGATTAAAGGAGATTACATTGGCATCTTCATCTTTGGCATTAATGAGTTGTATGACGCCGATAATATCATTTTCATGGTTTTTAAGCGGAACGGTTAAAAAGGATTTTGAACGATAACCCGATTTTTTATCAAAATTTTTTGTTCCTTCAAAATCAAAACCCTCTTCTTCATAAGCATCGTCAATATTGACTGTTCTCCCCGTAAGGGCTACATAGGCGGAAACGTTTTTCTGATTTGGTGTTTTATCATCTATCCAAAGTTTCACCGGATAATAAGAAATCTCAACTCCAGACGTGCCCCCCATCACAATATTCATGGAATCATTTCGCAGGATTTCGAAATTTAGATTCCCATCCTTATTCATTGAATAAAGTGTCCTACCATCTGCGCGTGTGATTTTTTTTGCTTCTTCCAAAATCATTTCAAACAGGCGATCTGTATTTCTTTGAGTAGATAAAGCAATTCCAATCTCGCTAAGCCGATGCAGCCGATCTTTTAAAAATTTTATTTGATTATTTTTATTCATTGGTCTGAAAAATTAATCGTCCATGATGGAATGAAAATGTACACATCCAACCCGCTTGAATACAATTAGAATAGGTATCCTTCTCAATTCATGATTTAATTTCTTGGGTGAATACAAGTATACAAAAACGGATTATCAAATGTCTTGATGACATTCAAACGGAAAACCTCACTGCCGAAGTACTGGTTGACCTGATGGATGACTGTTTGGATCAAACTGACGATAAGGAAACAATCCATTTATTATTGGATCTCGCTCATTTTCAACCCGTCGCTGAAATCATGTCCAAGGCAGACCTAGTTGAAGAATGGCTGGAAAAGATTATTCAACTTATTGAGAATTCACAATTTCATGTTGGTTATCTTCTGAAACAACGAGCAAAACGTTATAATAAGAAGGCAGTATTTAACCTGATCAACGGAAATGAACTCGAAACATTATCCTATGAAACATTATGGATCCGGGTTCAAAATACAGCGGAAGCTTTATCGGCCCTGGGGAAAAATGGAGAGACCCCTGTAATCGGATTGTTGACACATAATCAGCTTAACGGCGTTTTGGTCGACCTAGCTTGTCTTTCCTTCGGTTATCGAAACATCCCCATTCCATTAAACGCCACAGCTGAACATCTTTCTTTTATTTTAGATCAAGCCAAAATTACCCATCTTTTCATTGGTGGTAAAACCGGATTCAGATTATGGAATGACGTTCACCAGAATCACAACATAACCATTATCGCTTTAAATAACTCCGACCCAAAACATGGTAAGGTATTGGATTGGGATACTTTTTTAGACAAACGGGATCAGTCTCAGGATTTTAATCTTGATCAAAAAATGGCTTCCGTCTCGATGACCGATGTCCAGTCCATTATGTACACGTCAGGCACGACGGCAAACCCTAAAGGTATCATTTTTAATCAAATCAACATAATAAGTAAACGGTTTGCCCGGGGATTGGCGCTCCCCGAAATAGGTCCAAATGATACATTCCTCTGTTATCTCCCACTCTTTCATACTTTTGGTCGTTATTTCGAATTGTTGGGGAGTATTCATTGGGGAGCCACTTATTCATTCGCTGAATCACCAGCATTCAATTCTTTGTTGAAGGATTTTCATTTAGTCAATCCAACCGTTTTTATCAGTATACCAAAACGATGGGTTCAACTTTACGAAATGCTGGAGCAGGATCTTGATTTGGATGTAACAGAAGATGCATTAATCCAAACTACCCTAAATGAAATCACGGGTGGAAAATTGAAATGGGGATTGTCCGCTGCAGGATTTCTTGATCCGGATTTATTCAACTTTTTTCAATCTCACGGCATCAATTTACTCAGTGGATACGGAATGACCGAAGCAACCGGTGGAATCACGATGACACCGCCCAACGATTACATTATTGATTCAGTTGGGACGGCATTGCCGGGGATTAAACTTCGTATAGCGGAGGACGGAGAGCTATGCATCAATGGAACCTATATCACTGAGGGATATTATGATGAAAATAAATCGGATGTCTTCAAAGATGGTTGGTTCCACACGGGTGACATTTTTGAGGAACGGGACGGACATTATTTTATCGTCGATCGAAAAAAGGATATTTATAAAAACAGTCGTGGCCAAACAATAGCACCTCAGAAGATTGAAAATCTATTCCAAGATTTTGATTCCGTAAAATCCATATTTTTAGTTGGAGACGGTCGTGAATTCAATACCGTACTCATTTTTCCCGACAAGGAAAATGCATCAATTGAATTTGATTCTGCAGACGATCAGGTAATCAGAGATCTTTATAGTTCCATGATATTGTCTGTAAACAGTTTTTTATCATCTTTCGAGCGAATAGTGAATTTTGTGATCATAAACAGGGATTTTTCCGCTGAAAAAGGTGAACTGACTCCAAAGGGGTCATTCAAACGAAAAAACATACTTGAAAATTTTTCCGACATAATCGAACCTCTATATGAAAAAAACTATGTAGCCCTTCATGCCGGAGCAAAGGAAATCCTGATTCCCAACTGGCTACTTCGGGAAATAGGCGTGTTACGATCAAATGTGCGATGGGATGGGCAAAAAATTTCCGTGATGGGAAAACCAGATTCGCTTATTTTATCTTGGGTTGAATCAAAAATACAGCTGGGAGATTTTACCTATTCAATTGAAACCGATATCTTGGATATAGGTTCATTTATTCAATCTCCGGCATTATGGCTCGGAAACTTTGCCTTCACGGAATTTTTTGGTCATGTCACATTCAGATTAAAAGAGCCTGAATCTTATACATCCATCAAAGTAGATGAGTCTGTTTTAGTCTCAAAACTGAAGCCCGTTGATCCATTTGATTCTTATGAAAATATTCTACAGAACCTTCACTTTGCCATCAGACAATACTTATGTCATGATACTTCCTGTTTTAAACTTCTGACTGATATCGTTGATGGTAAACTGGAAAATTGGTCCGAGGTCGTTCTGGACACGTACCTGATTTATCAAGATCATCCAATTCCACAGTTCCGCCTAAAAATGATCGAAGCACTGACGCCACTCATGTCCGGTGATTTTCTTGTTGAAATAATTCGCTCCGCCTACACCTATCAACGAGGCCAGGAACCGGAAAAAGAATTTTCATTCAACATTAATCGCGCTGGAGATGAACATTATAAAGCATTCATCCAATATTTGAAAGGCATCCATTCGACTGTGAGACAGGAAGATGAAAATGAATTGGCATTTATACAAGCAGCTTTGCTTCTTATCTCGGATTTTGGGATTATTCATCCCACTCGATTTGTCTGGGCACGAGCTGAACTGGTCTGGTGGCAATTATCGGATGTCCCAAAACCTCTCTTTTCTACAGCAGAAAAAGCATATTATGCCTTGATCAAAGGTTTTCGGAATTGGATAGGAAAATCTTCTTCTCTGACAATTGACCGAGATTCAGGAGATGAATATACATGGAAAGATGTCATTACCTTTGATGATAACGTAAAAAATGCTCATAGAACGATACTACTTGACGCGATTAATGAAACATCTCTGGTTCGGGAAGCTATTTTTCTTTTATCATCCAATTCAATTGTCGGATTGAATGATATACCAAAAAAAGGTATTTGGGTCACTCACCTAGGAACACGAAACAAAAAAAGTGTTTTCCGTCTCCTTGTCCGAACACATTCCTTGGGAACCCATAATCTTGTTGTGAATCTCAATGAAGGTCTAGAACGAGAATTCCTTGAGGATGAGATCAAGTGGCTTACTGTGATGGGATCCGGATCCATGGATATTACTTTGGTGGAAAATTTTGGAGGTTACTGGCCTGAGTATCACTTGTACACGGAGGAATACATCCATGGCGAAACATTGGCGGATTACCTGGAAAGAAACAAAGACGATATCCAAGATGAAACAAAAGTGGATCGGTGGCAGATGCGTTGGCTCCATTTCATCTGGAATGGAATTCAAGCTTACCAGGAATTTTGGAATCGGACGGAATTTACTCTCTCCATCCATCCTGCTTCACCGACAAATTTGATCATTCCCAAACATGATTACACTACAGGAACCAAGCTTATTTCCATTTCTGGACGGAAACCAACGCCCTCCGTTGCAGAACATTTTCTCTCTCTTTACACTGATTATATCGCCCATACGGAAGAGAATTACGAAGGATTGGTGCATATGTCCGATTGGGAGGTGATTTTTATGTCCACATTACAAGCGCTCAAGGTTGTTCCCGGAAAAGAGATCTTGGAGAGATTAAAGGACGAATTAAAAAATCGAACCATGAGAAAAAAATGCGAGTTGCTGGGATGTACCATAGAGCGTATTGATAAATTTCTTGAGGATATTGAACAATTTGGCATTCTGACAAAACCGGTTGTATTTGCGTCTTTACGATATGAAAGATGGTTGGATCTCAATCCGGAGGCAACGCTCCAGGCGCGGGCTTCCATCCTTCAGGAACTTTATCGTGATTATAACCTAGATTCTCTCTTGGAAGAATATCCGGAAACCCGCGTTCGCTTCTTTATCATGACCTGTTTTAAGGAAACCAATCCTGATTTAACCGGAGAATTCCAGAATATGATTCAAGACATGCGACAGAAAAAGCTTAATCCTCGGAACTTGCACGACAGGATCAAAACAATTCAAACAACGATAAAATTAAATGATGATGAAAAATTTTTTCTTGCCCGGATGCTTTTTCCCCATTTGGATCCAGCGGATTACGTGGAACTGATCACAACTGCTTATGGTGAAGAAGACAAGTTGGATCTTGTGTTTCAAACCGAAGGCAATGATGGGCAGATTTATCGCATACGACCACCATTTTTACCAAAGGAAATTGCTCAGTTCCATTCTTTGTTGAGCGAATCTGCACTCGTTGGAACATTTACAGCTCAACATGACTTCCTGTTTATTTTTAACGCCCGAAATCGGCTGGTGGGTGGATTATATTGGAGAAACACAATTCAAAATCGAATTCACCTGGAATGGATTGTGATTCGCGAAAGATACCAAAATCTTTCCCTTAGCAAACGGATGTTGGATGACTTTTATGAACGGATGAGGAATCGTGGTATCCAGATTATTACGGTTGGGTTTTATCTAGAGCGATTTTTCTTCAAACAAGGGTTTGAAATTGACAGTCATTATGGTGGTTTAGTCAAAAAACTTGAATAGAAATCTAATAATATAGCATCATATATATCACCACACCCGTGACAGATACGTAAAGCCATATAGGTAAAGTTATCTTAGCTATTTTCTTGTGACGATTAAACTGAGAATTCCAGCCTCGGTACAAAGTAAATAACACCATGGGGATAATCAGTGATGCAAGAATAACATGTGTAAACAAAATTGTATAATAAACTAACGTGAATTCTCCCATGTAAGCTTTGGGCCCACTTTTAAACCAATGATAAATAACGTAAGTAACTAAAAACATAAAAGACATCCCAAAAGATACAAGCATAACATTGCGATGCATTTTTTGTTTTCTTTGCCTGATAAGAACATAACCGAAAATCAATAAGAGGGTTGTTATGCCATTCAACGTTGCATTAACGGCCGGCAGCATGGATACGTCCAGTTGCTCTTCCATTCCAATGGGTCGAGGGCCCAAAATAAGAAACGCCACCGCTAGACTGATCACAATGGAAACTACATAAATAATTCGAGTCCAAAATTGATCTCTTGCCATACTAAATAATTGTATCAAAAATGATTAATCCGAAAAGTGAAGGCAAATAAATCACAGAAGCCTTTAAAAGCAGTTTTGCATTGGAAACAGAATAATTCTTAATCAGCGGAAAACCTGCAATTAAATATCCCAAGCTCAAAATGAAAGCACCCCAAAAATATGTTATGCCCAATAAACCAATATAAGCCGGCATGATGGAGACTGGTATCAGTAACATGGAATGCCATACAATCTGTCGGTTGGTCCTGATGCCATCGGATTCAAGAACGGGCAACATCATTAATTTTGCCATTTTATAATCATTCTTACACATAAGTGCAATGGCATAAAAATGAGGGTGCTGCCATAAGAAAAGGATTGCAAATAAAATCCACGCTTCCGGAGCCAAGGATCCTGTTGCTGCGGTCCAACCTCCCAAAGGTGGAATGGATCCAGGTATTGCGCCAATTGAAGTATTCAACCAAGTGATTCGTTTTAAAGGTGTGTAAACAAAAAGATATAAGTTTACGGTAAGCAGCGCTAAAAAGGCTGTCAATGCATTGATTGAAAACCAGAGTAAAAGAACTCCAATAATTATAACTACGATGCCAAAATTCATGGCAGTCGCAGGCAAAATGAAACCGGTGGGAATTGGACGAAATTTTGTTCTATTCATTAAGCTGTCCGTCTCCTTTTCCGCATAATGATTCAATGCGCCTGCACCGGAAGACACCAAAGTCGAGCCCAAAAGCGTTAATAGGAATCTATGAAAATCGTGAATCCCTTTACCACCAAGATAATAGCCCAAAGCCGTTGACACCACAATCATACAAGTGACGTTGGGCTTTGTTAGTTCAAAAAAAGCAGCAGGAAGTGATGTCGCCTGCGCAGGACGCCTTTTCATTTAAAGTTTAGTTTCCTTCAATAAATAATTTAAGTCAGTACGAAGTTCTCGAATGCTGGCTTTATCCGTTCCATCGTAATATTTACGAATTCGACCCAGATGATCAATTAAAATAAATTTGATGGCATGACCGCGAGGCAACTCGCCTGCATATAGCATAAAACCGTTTCTACTCAGGTCTTTTATGGAACCAATATCGGAAGTTAAAAATTTCCATCTGTTGTCTTTTACGCCATTGGCATCGGCATATAGTTTTAATATTTCTTCCGTATCCGTTTCCGGATCCACAGTCACTGAAACGAATTGTACATCAGGAACCTCTTCATAATAATCGTAAAGGTGTTTCATATTATTTGTCATAGTGGGACAGGGACCGGTGCAACTTGTAAACATAAAATCCAGAACGCTTACTTTGTCTTGTAATGCCTTCTCCGTAAAAACAGTACCATCCTGGGTCTTATAACTGAAAGATGGCACCGGTTTAATCACAGGTAAATCATAAGATAAATTTTTTTGTTGAATTATCCAGGTTGCACCGGATCCAATGAACGCTATCATGATCAAAACAATGAATATGGTTTTAACTTGATTCATAAAACAACCGTGATTGTTTTCATGGAATGAATTGTATCACTATAAGCCCTAAAATCCATGTTGATGACCACATATGAAAAAATTAGATAATGGTAGATTAACATTCAGGACCACGCGAACCATTCCTCCTCTAAAAATAAGCAAAAAGGTTATTGCCGTCGTTAAAAAAGATACTGACCGAAAAAAATTCATAAACAGCCGGGGAAGTTAAAATTATTTTACCAAAATAGGTGCTTCAAATTAGAGACTCAACTATATAAATTCCGGTCTATTCTTAAGCTCCTTTAGAACCATTTAAAAAAACCAATACTTATAATTTAATCAATGCATTTAAACCGGATTGATCTAGGCACAAAGTGTATAGTGCGAAAAACGGGTGAAACCGGCACGCTTAAGAAAATCTTTTTTTTCCCCACCAAGTTTAAAATCGAACTTCAAGATGGTCAAATTCAATACTTCAGTTCCAAGGATCTTGAATTTGAAGGCATCCTCCAACCAATAGCCACATTGAAAAAATCTCCCGTGCCTGAAAATGGTATCGGTGAACGATGGACTCAATGGTCTCCTTTTGAAGGTGAAAGTGTTGTCAAACACCATTTTCCCACAACGAAAGAAATCATGTGGGATATGGTAACCTCTCTTGGTATGTATAACGTATGGTTCTATGGAATCCAGCGTGCTTTACCTATATCAGATGAATCTCGCTATGTTCATCGGTTTTCATTCTCTCATTGGGATTTAGAACCTGGCGCTTATTTTAAAATCCGACCAAAAACCATCGCTCCTTACTTTAGATGCAGAATAATGACATTTGAAAAAGAAAAAGAATTCGGATTCACATTCAAAACATCACCTCTATACAGCGAATACATCCAATTCTCCATAGAAGAAACGGAATCCGGAGTATGGGTCACATGCAGACGAAACTCAAAAGGATTATTTTCCTTTTTATCGCAATACAACTGGCCGGCAAAATCCCGAATCTTGCAGCAGTTGGATACCATCGTACCTAAAGTAGAATTTGGCAGCGCCGATGAATCATCGACAGATACCGGAACCGACAGCAAATTTGGCGGGTTTACCTCAAAACAGGACTATATTGATTTTGCCATTAACATGGGCATGGAAGGAAATATGGATTATATCAATTCAATTCCTCAAAAACCCATCCGTGGTATGGCCAAAGCGGGTGTCGTAAAAGCAAAGAGAACCGGTGTGATCCCTCCGAAGCCTGAAAAATCGGACGAGGGGTCTATCCCGCCTACCAGCGGTGGAGGATTGGCCGCACTTTCCCTGGAAGAATTGGTAGCATATTTGGTCAACAAAGGTCTTGATGGCGATATGGATACGGTAAATGCCCACCAGGATAAGAGCACCCGCGGTAAAGCCAAAGCAATGATTGTAAAAATTAAACGAGGAGCGGTTGAGCGTCCGCCCATGCCGGAAATACCTGCTGCTTCCAATCCATCGACCGATGACGGCGAAACGAAAGAACAGTTAATGGAACGGTTAATTGCCGTAGGCATTGAAGGCAACATGGATGAAATCAATGCCTTGGACAACAAAGCCTTACGTGGAAGAATCAAAGCCGCAATTGTAAAAGCCAAACGGGCAGAGAATTAACCATGCCTGAATCACCAAAAAATGCTCTAACCAGAGCACAGGTCATTGCAATGATTATATGCACTGTAATGACCTTGGCTTACATCACGATTGTTACTTGGATTCTTTAACAAAAAAGAATGGATTGGTTCACTCTCGAATGGCTGATGCAGCACTTGGAATGGGCAGTTGGTCTCCTGCTGATTGGCTGCATTATACTGTTTTTCTTCCCTATCCTATTGGGATGGCAATTAAAACAATATGAAAAAAACGATGAAATTCAAAAACCCAAAAAAATTGCACAGGATGAAAAAATTGATTTTTGATTTTGGTTCGAATCTGAGAAAAGAAATAAATTCGCGGTTTGTTGGATAAGAATGACACACAATAATGAAGCCAAATTGACAAAACAGGGAGCCAGCCGGGTTTATGTCCTGTTTTATTCCTTTTTTCTGATTCCATTTATGGTCACTGTATTTGGCGCTCTATTCTTTCTCCTTTTCAGGTTTATCACATTTGAAACGGATGATGCTTCTGAACTGTTGAATCAGGTTAAAATTGGGTCTGCATCCAAGCGGTGGCAGTCTGCTTTTGAATTGTCAAAGGTTTTTAATTCTCCGGAAAAAATCCCCAGTGATCCATCCTTTAAGAATCAGATGGTATCCGCATATAATCATTCCATTCACGATGATCCTCTCGTTAGAGCTTACCTCGCTCTGGCCATGGGAGTCACTCGTGATGAATTCTATAGTGATGCACTTTCAATCGGCCTTGATGATGAGAACCGAGAATCACGCCTTGCTGCCGTTCAAGCCATAGGTCTGGTTGGAACAAAAACAGCCTTACCCAAGCTCCAGGAAATACTTGAGAAATCCCAATTTACAGATGAACGCCTCGCAACCACTATTTCAATGGGAATGATCGGTGACAAAAACTCAATTCCCCTACTGCAGAAATTATTGGAAGATGAAGAACCAAACATTCAATGGGATGCAGCCATTGCGTTAGCGAAAATGGGTGATACGTCCGGAGCATTTATCATTGCAAATCTTTTAGACAGAGATTACTTAGATGCATTTCCCGAAGTGGATGAAGCGGAAAAAAATCAAGCCATCATGGTGGCAATTGAAATTGCATCTATGATAAAGGCCAAAGGCCTTGAACCAAAACTGGTCACATTGGCCGAATCCGATGGAAATCTTAAAATTCGGAATGCGGCGATGCAAACCCTTGAATCTGCGTACAAAAGAACCATATAAATGAATGAAGTAAAAACAGCACCACCTGCCTCTGTCGGCGCATCAACAAATGATTCCAATAGCGATAATAACCTAGGCCGACGAGGCTTTTTCAAATGGCTATCCCTAGGCTGGATTGCCTTTGCCGGGGCCACCGGTGGATTTTTTACAGTTTGCATACGATTCCTTTTTCCCAATGTATTGTTTGAACCGCCTCAAACATTCAAAATTGGATTCCCGGATGATTATGCTACAAATTCAGTGGATATCCGGTACAAAAAGCAACATAACGTCTGGGTAGTTAGAGATGACGAAACAATGTTTGCATTATCAACAACTTGCACTCACCTTGGATGTACTCCAAATTGGCTCCAGACAGAAGGAAAATTTAAATGTCCCTGCCATGGAAGCGGTTTCCGCATGACAGGAATTAATTTCGAAGGTCCTGCACCTCGTCCATTGGAAAGATATAAAATATCTATTTCCAATGATGGACAAATTCTCGTTGATAAAACCAAAAGTTTCAAATGGGAAAAAGGCGAGTGGGAAAATCAAGAATCTTACTTAAAAGTATAATAAAACAAATAATTCGATATGGCTAAAGATCATAAACAGAAATCTCTCTTAGAGCGAATGGGCGAATCACAGGTTTGGAAATCCATTATCCGTTCCGGAATACCAAAAACCAGGCGTCAAAGAATGCATGCAATATTAGGAAGTGTTTTTCTACACCTGCATCCAGCCCGCCTTCCAAAACATGCAGTAAAAGTGGGATACACCTGGTGTATGGGCGGATTATCCTTTTTTCTATTTGTGGTGTTGACCATCACCGGAATTTTACTCATGTTTTATTACAGACCAACCGTGGAATATGCCTACACCGATATTATTGATCTTAGCGAGCAGGTCCCTCTTGGAATTATGCGGGAACTTCACCGCTGGGCTGCCCATGCCATGGTTTTAACCGTCTGGTTGCATATGCTTCGGGTATTTATGACTGGATCCTACAAACCGCCTCGTGAATTTAATTGGGGCGTGGGTGTTCTGCTCATGACAATGACACTGTTCCTATCCTTTACCGGTTATCTTCTGCCTTGGGATCAGTTGGCTATTTGGGCCGTAACGGTAGGAACAAATATGGCACGAGCCCACCCCTTCATTGGACATGAAGGCCCTGGTGCATCTCTATTAGCCATTGGAGATATAAATTTAGTACACATGGGGTCTGACGTACGGTTTGCCCTTTTGGGTGGACGATTTGTTGGTGGAGCTACTCTTCTGCGATTTTATGTGCTTCATTGTATTGCTGTGCCGTTTATCATGATGATTTTCATGGCAATACATTTCTGGCGTATTCGGAAGGATGGCGGTATTTCCGGACCCTTATAACCTCTGATGCGGAATTCATTATGATTGATTCATTTAAATCAGTAATCGATGCTTTATCAACACCCACGATTAGTTTCACCGCTCTTACGGTATTAATACCTTTCGTTTTTCCCCCAACGGATTGGTTCGATAAGATAAATCGAAAATTGGGGATATGGAAACTTTGGACCAAACCGGGTTGCGTGGTGGGTATGGCATTCATCACTTTCTTTTTTGTTTTGGGATATTTTGATCCAAACTTCAATATCACCCTGACGAAACCAGACAATTTCCCTATTGTCCTTCTGGTCTATTCCATGTTTTTTTTCATCTGGCTTAGTATGAACAAAGCTTACATCAATGATGAAAGATTGGACCAAGGCATGAAACCCGTGGAATACAATGATCCAGATGATAAAGTATTGGTATGGCCGGATTTAGTTTATATTGAATTCATTGCCCTGATCCTTTTCATGGTCTTTTTGATCGTTTGGTCGATTCTTGTCGCTGCGCCATTGGAAGAGCCAGCAAACCCAGCTTCAACACCAAATCCATCCAAGGCACCCTGGTACTTTCTTGGACTCCAGGAAATGTTGGTATATTTTGATCCATGGATAGCAGGAATCGTTTTCCCAATGTTCATTATTTTTGGGATGATGGCTATTCCTTATATGGATACCAATCCTAAAGGAGATGGTTATTATTCATTTAAAGAGCGTCGAATTGGTATTTTTATTTTCATGTACGGTTGGTTGATCCTGTGGATCTTTTTGATCGTGATCGGTACATTTTTCCGAGGACCAAATTGGAACTTCTTTGGACCCTTCGAATATTGGGACCCACATAAAGTGGTTCCTTTGAATAATGTAAACCTGTCTGAATATTTCTGGGTAAAAATGCTCAATACTGGTTTACCGTCAAATATCATGCTCAGGGAATTCGTGGGCTTTCTTGCGGTGTCTGCTTACATGTTCATTTTCCCTATTTTCTTGGCAAAGACATGGTTTAAGGATCTGTTTGAAAAAATTGGTCCAATCCGATACACAACATTAATGCTTTTCGGATTATCCATGTTTGCACTACCCATCAAGATGTATCTCCGTTGGTTCTTTAACCTCAAGTATATCATCGCAATTCCGGAATGGTTTTTCAATATTTAGGTTAATGTATGTTTAACAACGACGAACGCTATTGGGATATCAACAGATTAAATAAATGGTTTGCCATTTCCTCTATCCTGTTTTTAATCAGCATGGTCTGGACCTTCATTGATGACAATGATGACGAGTTCAAAGTTTATCAACGCCAATTCAGAAAATTAGAAGTCGAAATCTCTGAAAAGAATCTTAAGCAAGAATTGGAAGCTGTTTCTACTGAGCGAGTCTCATTTGAGCAGGATCTGACTGATGCACAATCCAAACTGGATGTGCAGAAAGAAAAACTCGTTGAACTTGAAGCTACATTAAAAACATTGGAAGGTCGCTATTATAATGAGAACATGATCTACCAGGGCCAGAAGGCTAAATTGGATGGACTGAAGTATCTTGTTGAAGCAGAAAATGCCCATCGCGTTGAAGGGGACCAACATGGGCCATCTCATAAAGATGATTATGCGGATGCAATAGAATTACTTCATAAGTATAAAGTCATAAAGGAAGTATCCGAGATCGAGATCGCTGATACAGAAGAAGCCATTAAGAGTTTGAAGGCAGATGTAAAACTGCGACAAGATGAACTCAATGTCGTTTTGAAAAATGTCATTATAGTTGATAATAAACTCGCCAAAATTGACCGGGAACGGATGACATTCGCCAATAAGGTTGGTGATGTTGTCCGTGACCTTCCGATTATCGATTTTTTAGATCCATACTATAAAGTAAACCAGGTTGTAGTTGCAGACGTGAAATATGACGTGAATTTTGCTTCTGTACCCAAAGTAGATCGCTGTACCAGTTGTCACCTGGGAATCGAAAATCCTGATTTTGCCGACGCACCACAACCATTCACAACCCATCCAAATCTGGAACTCTACATCACTTCAGCTTCTACACACCCCTTGGATAAGTTTGGATGTACCAGTTGTCATGCCGGCCGTGGAAGAGGAACTTCTTTCGTCTCGTCCACACACACACCAAACAGTGAAGAAGACAAAATTCGCTGGCAGGAAGAATACGACTGGGAAGTGATGCATCATTGGTTGCAACCCATGTTGCCTGTGCGATACACTCAAGCTTCCTGCTTTAAATGCCATAACAATAATTTAGATTTGAAAGGTGCAGACAAATTAAACCTCGGATTATCGTTGGTAGATAAGGCTGGTTGTAATGGTTGTCATTTGGTTCAAGATTTTCCACAATTAAATAAAGTGGGACCAAACCTGAAAAAACTGGATGCAAAAGTATCCCGCGAATGGGTTGCAAAGTGGATCAAAAGTCCAAAGAAATTCCGTCACAATACCAAAATGCCATCTCCGTTTGGACAGGACAATCAAATTTCCCCTAAAATGTCAGCATGGAATGATGCCGAGATTTATGCCATTAGTTCCTATCTTGTGGATGAAAATAATGGAAAGAAATCCTCAGCAGATCACCGATTCATGGGCGATGCATCAAATGGACAACATTTATTTGAAACCATTGGCTGTATGGGTTGTCATGTGATTGAGCCCAATCCCGTTGTAACCGAGACCACTTTAAAAGATCAAACAAAACGCCAGGGACCCAATCTAATTGGACTAGGCTCAAAAACATCTGCCGAATGGATCTATAACTGGATCAGGGATCCTTTGGCTTATAACCCTGAGTCACGGATGCCTGACCTGCGAGTCAGCGATCAGGACGCCAAAGACATCACATCCTATCTCATATCGTTCAACAATGAAGATTTCGGAAATAGTGATGACGTTATATTGGATGAAAAAGTTCTCGATGAAGTGGCTTTCACACATCTTTCCAAACAAATGCCAGAGGCCTATGCAACGAAAAAATTGGATGGCATGGAAATAGATGAGAAACTGGATTATGTAGCAAAAAAAAGTATCAGTTTCTATGGATGTTTTGGCTGTCATACCATTGACGGTTTTGAAAAAGCAAGACCCATCGGAACCGAATTAACCGAAGAGGGATCCAAGCCCACAATCAAACTGGACTTTGGACTTCATCATGATATTGAACACACAAACTATGCCTGGTTTGAAGCAAAACTTTCGAATCCAAGAATTTTTGACCGCGATAAGGTCAGCCCTGCTTTGGATAAACTTAGGATGCCGAATTTTGATTTCAACGAAACTGAAATTGAAGCGATCACTACAGCGATCCTTGGGTTTAATGGGAACAAAGTTGATGAAGGACTGAAAGCCCATAATCAGGTTGATGAAATGGCACAGGAAGGTGCCCGTTTGATCAAACAATACAATTGCCAGGGATGCCACAACATCGATGGTTTTGGAGGCCAATTGGTGGAACAGATCGGTGCACCAGAATACGGTCCCCCCAACTTGAACACTCAAGGGAAAAAAGCAAATCCGGACTGGTTAATGAGTTTCTTTAATGAGCCATCCATTATCCGGCCCAACCTCCAGGTCAGAATGCCCAGTTTCCATCAGATATCCGGTGAAGATTGGGATGCCATCATTGCCTATTTTCAGCATATAGATGGGGAAACTATCAACTATAGAACAGAGCATCAATTCGATAAAAACAGTACTCAGTTTTCTGCGGGTGAAAAACTGCACGAAATTGGTGAATGTAATAAATGTCACTTTTATGGGAAAACATTCCCAACCGGTGAAGCATCTACCTGGGCACCCAATCTAGCAATGTCCAAAGAACGTTTAAACCCAGAATGGGTTAGTGATTGGCTTCGCGATCCCCAGACCATTATGCCGGGAACGAAAATGCCTGCCCCATATTTACCTGAGAAAGATATACTCACCATGGATGGAGCTGAGAATGACTGGGGCAAGGAACTCGTAAAGCTAGGTGGTGATTCAACCGCAATGCTTAACGGTCTAAGAGATTATATGTGGAATATAAAAGGCAAAACCAATATTGACGCTACCATTAAAAAGTATTTTGACGAAAACGGCTACGAATTTGGGGGAAATGAAGATGATGAAGATAACTGGGGCGACGAAGAAGATTGGTAAACATATACTTCACACCATACTATTTAAACTAGAAAAGCCCCTGTCTCGGGGCTTATTTATTTCTTATTGCATCAAAACCTGTATTGCATTTTTGACCTCGCCCGCCTTCCAGTCAGTACCAGGCCACATGCCCAATATTTTTCTATCAGGGCCTAACAAAACAGAACGCAGATTGTGGCCAATATTATTTTCATCCACACCCCA
>CAYNPR010000004.1:0-20629 GCA_964399115.1 uncultured bacterium
ATTAATGCCTGCAATTCTCTCTTTTACCATCTGGAAGATATGTTGGACATACCGCATGAAAAATTGAAATGGCATAAACGGATAAAGGACACAAAGACGGAAGGCATCTTTATCCCTGGTTTCGCTGGATTGGCCTCACCATACTGGAAACCGGGTTTTGACAACATTTTGATCAACTTAAACATCAATAATAAGGACGAGATTGTACGTGCCGGCATGGAATCCATTGGATTTCTTGTGAATGATATCGTTTCTCGATTGCTACCGATTCTAGGTAAAAAACCTGAAGTTTTAACAACAAGTGGTGGCGGAGCTAGAGACCCATTGCTGCAATTTATTGCTGATCTGACTGGAATAAAAGTTGGTCATTCAGTCATGAAAGACAGGACGGCTTTTGGTGTTTTTAAAATATTAAGTCGAAATTATCATTTTGAACCTTGTCCAAATATTGACCGTTTTTTAACACCTGATAAAAATGTAAAAATAGAAAAGAAAAAGATTCAGTGGCGGGAGGCTATCAATCGGGCTATATCAATCTAGTCTTTACGGTTATTTAAGACCTGGTTGATTATTTCTCCGCTAATCTCCCATAGTTTTCTTTGATTATTGTCAATATAACAAATACCTGTTACTTTTCATCTTAAGTCGGGCACCGGTAATAATGCATATTTTTTTTCATTCTAAATTGGAATTAATACATACTCATAATACCAAGCATGATTAAAATAAAGTAAGGGACCAAGTCGGCGGCACCAACATAATCTTTAACAATCCGTTGCCCAGCAAACAAAATAATGATCGTTAACGATAAAACAACAAAGCCATAAAAAATCCATATAGTTGTTTTATGGACTAATGCATAGTAAACCCCATAAGCGCACATCAATCCACCGGCAAGTTCCATGATGGTAAGAATCGAAAGAAAAAAACTCGTTAAACTTTTTAAGGGTGT
The DNA here is from genome assembly GCA_964399115.1 of uncultured bacterium. Taxonomy (GTDB): domain Bacteria; phylum Fidelibacterota; class Marinisomatia; order Marinisomatales; family UBA1611; genus CAYNPR01. The sequence continues at coordinate 953 of CAYNPR010000004.1, forward strand.
GTTGGAAAAGTGTTCGTTAAAAAAAAAGAGGTTCCCAGATCGGTCAATGATCTTATCCACACCAGATTGTATGAAAGCAACAGTCATCATGATCGCAATCAAAACCTGACATAGAACTAGCGGTCCCTTGAATTTTATACCCATAAGTTCAATCCTATCTCCATATCGTTCTTCCACTGTAGATGATGACTGTGTTACTGTGCCAGATTGGGCAACAGAAACAGTGGTGAGCAAAAAGGATGCAAAAAGAATCAGTAATATATTTTTCATGGTTTGCCTCATGATTGTTTTATTAATGTTTTGATGCGGTCTCGAACCATATCGCGTATTTCTTCCACAGATAGGTCCCTAAATTCATTTGCTTTAATTGGTTTCCCAAATTTGGTAATTAATATTCCTGGTGTCAAACGCCAATCTTTCTTTTTTTTTGCCCTGAAAGCTCCAATCAATCCAACAGGAACAATAGTTGCATCAGTATTTTTTGCAAGATGAAACGGTCCCTTTTTAAATATGCCCAATTCCCCTGTAAGGCTACGCGTACCTTCTGGGGAAATGATAAATGAAAATCCGTTTTGAATTACTTCTTCAGCCTTCGCTAAAGTGTGAATTGCTTTTTTCAACTCTTGTCGTACAATGGGGATCACACCATATTTTTTCATTAGTGATCCCCATATAGGATAACGAAATTGTTCAACGGCACCAACTGCCGTCAAATAATGAGGGATAAAGGCTGCTATCATAAATTGATCCAGCATTGACTGGTGGTTAAACATATAGATGTAGGGTTGCCCTGATGTGTCAGGTGGGAGGTTTTCCTTTCTAAGCCATTGCCCGGCCAAAATACAATAAAGCCCGCATATTGGTCTTACCAAATAATGAAAATGTTTGAGCGGAATGATGAAGATAGCTATATGAAACAATATAATAGTGGATAAAAAAAATAAAAACCAAATTGGCCATAGAATGATGGATATGAGAAATCTATACATGCCAATCTTGTTGATCTAGAATTGTAAATAATTTATGGTTTGCTTTGGGAAATGCAAATTCTGAAATCTGATCTCTATTTATCCATATTGTGTTTTTTCGTTTTAGTATCTTAGTGCCATTCTCTTCGCAATGAAAACCATGAAGCGTAATTGAAAAATGGGTGTAGGCATGTTTTATGGCACCTATCCTTTTTATAACTTTGGGGAGTACACCACATTCTTCCTTTATTTCTCTCTTAAGTGCCTTTTCCAGTGATTCTTCCTTCTCCACTTTTCCACCGGGAAACTCCCACAAGCCCCCAAGCAAACCTTTCTCATCTCTTTTTTGAATATAAAACCTGTCACCCCGCCAAATAATTCCCGCAACAACATTATAATGTGGAGATTTCTTTTTCCGTATTGGGGTTGGATATGCTTCTGGGGTTAGTGAGGTTAAGGCCCAACACCGGAACCCAATTGGACATTGGGTACATTTTGGTGATTTTGGAGTACATATTTTCGCACCCAATTCCATAAGAGCCTGATTGAAATCACCAGGACGACTTTTCGAAATGAATGCGTTTAGTCTGTTTCTGACTAGAGATAAGTTTCTATGTGACAATTTTTTCCTGCCTAATACACGAGTCATCACTCTTTTCACATTACCATCAATGACCGGAACGGGTTTACCAAAAGCAATAGACATAACTGCAGCGGCTGTATAATCTCCAACACCAGGCAATGTCCTTAAATATTCCATATCCTTCGGTATTTCTCCTGAATTATTTTTCACTATTATTTTTGCTGCCTTATGCAAATTACGGCAACGGGCATAATATCCAAGTCCTTCCCACAATTTTAATAAACTGGTAAGATCAGCTTCAGCCACAGAATTGATAGTTGGGTGTTTTTTTATCCATTTATTATAGTATGGAATGACCGTTTCAACTTGCGTCTGTTGGAGCATAATCTCAGAAAGCCAAATTTTATAAGGATCATCCACATCCCTAAAGGGCAATTGCCTTTTAACTTCATCATACCATTGTAACAATTCAGAAGAGAACTTATTCATTTGTATTATACAATCTTATTATTTTTCATTATAAATTTTGATAATGTCCAATGAAGTGAAGCAATGTTTTCAATGATTTCATTTCTATCCAACGGATCTATATCCTGTTCTATTGTTGAACCAAGTTTATCAAGCTGAATCTCCAAGTCTGCCTGTAGTTGATCTCCTTCTACTGTTAAAAATACCTGGATTATCCGTCTATCTCTTTCATAAGGTCTTCTCTCAACCCAGCCATTGCCTTCCATACCGGCAACCAACCTTGTGCAAGTGCTGTTGTCAATACCCAAGCGGTCAGAAAGAGTCGACATTTCAATGCCATTGTCAGGAATAACAGAAATAGCCAATAATTGTGGAAAGGTTGTTCCCTCAATGGTAATATTTTTTCGGAAAAGACTTTGAAGATCCACCAGAAAGGATGAAAGCAACTCACCGTAATTCATAATTGTATATTACAAATTATTATAGTTTATTAAAAAATTAAAATACTGGAAGCAGTTTTATTCTTGATGCGTGGTTTTTAATAATCATTTGAGAAATCTCATTTTGCCCATTACCATCTGTCCGTTGTCCAATAATGTTCCAATGATCAATGTGATAAGGCCCTAAATAATACCATTGACCAGTTATCAACAAACCATCTTTGTTGTCGTAAGCAACAATTGGATCTGCTCCATTTGTACCTGTCGTGGGCCCGAACATGGAACAGGTGTTTACCATGCCATCATTTTCAAACCAAGTGGTATCCGTTGACGTACCATCACTCCAAAATGCCATCCGGGACCCAAGTAGTTTTGCCTTAGCTCCTGTAAGCAGGGATGTCCCTTTAATCGGTTGATGATGCTGAGAATCGTTTTTTCTTTCAGTTGTTGTGGTTACTATTGAAAAATAATATACATCTGAATCTGCTAGAGCATAGTCATTCAATTCTCGTGCACCATCCAAACTTAAATCCCAACCACTAATATTTTTTGTTTGCCAAGCCTCATGGTTTTTCATTCTGTGAACATACGTTGGCCATGTTTCATCATTCATTCTCTCAAAACCCCACTGTTCCAAGTCAAAATCATAGAATCGCGTACCCACCACACCTGCAACTCCAATAAAAAATCGGATAAACGGAAGACTCCCGGTTACGACATCTGCCATGGTCGCCCCATTGTGCGGTGTAGAAATTGTTGTTATGCTACGAATCCAATGCTCGTTCACTTTTCCCAGCAAATCAGATTCTTCTGGGATTCTATTTTCCTCATTCAAGTAAATTTCATTTGAAAGCAAATATTGTAATATGCGAACAGTTTGACCGCCCATACTGTGCCCTATCAGATGGACAGGATTATTTTCATCCCATTCAGGATATAGACCTTCAAAAGCCTTCCCGGAGGGTTGTTGAATAATATCAAATTTTTCTGAATGGGCTTTCCCATAGTCAACCTGACCACCCTTCAACTGGTAATAAACTTCTACCGCGCGGTCCCAATTGGATGAAACCGGACCAACAGAAACTTCGAAGACTACATGTCCTTCGTCCCGTAACATCTGAACATAATCCTTTTTCCCGCCCCAGTAGTGATAATCTCCCATTTCATCAGGCCCCCATCCCAAGAAACCATGAATCAAAACAATTGGATAAGAATTTTGACCATAGAGAACACCTCCAAGAAATAAAATAGCTAGAATACGATTTTTCATTTTATCATGACTCCAATTTCCAGCCCGTGTATTAATGAACCAGTTCCCAAAATGAATGTACCATAGTGTATCTCTGTTGATCCAAAAGTATACCCGATCCCAAAACCGGTGGCTCCCAATATTGATCGTAATAAATCTTGTTCCGTATTGTGATCTATTTTTCTGGTCGACGTACCCAACCGCAGTTGAAGGTTGCTCTTTAGTTTAAACTGTCCACCAAAATACACTTCGGTTTCCCCAAATTTGCTTTTCGTCACCAAATCAATGAACAAAGTCAGAGGCAAATGCGATAATTGTTTTGAACCACTAAAAACGATTTTAGGCACAATAACGCCTTTCGCATCCTGGCTACCATTCAGAGTGGTCCCAACATTATGAATTGATAACCCTATGCTACCATTGATAGTTTCAAGCAACAATTCACCACCTAAAGAAAAGAGAATTGTATTTATGGTATAATCCTGCAACATTGATGAAAATAATTGTCCCAATACACCAATGTTGACTGGCATTCGATTCATTCTGATTGAGTGGGAAACAGATAAGAAACTGTCTCCGGAGCGATAGGTCCCTGTCGATTGTAAATCAGCATCGTATCCATCGAAAGTTCCATAGGAAATATGTCGAACAACCATGGTTGATACACCATTTTTCCATGGAAAACTTATGCCGGCACTTTGACTCGTAATTCCGGTTTGATAACGAATGAAAGATGATGAAAAATGTCGGCCATTCCCTGTAATGGAAGGATTGTATTTTGAAGAAACGGATGAATAATTCAAATATCCTGCACCCCCCATGGCGAGCCTCGCGGAGGAGGTGAAAGCATCCAGGCCTGGATATTCAGTTTCAGCAATCAACAAGTTGAAAACTGAAGAAAAGATAATCAAACGGTTCATCATCAAAGCAAACTAAGGGGATCAATATGAAGGTTAATTCGGTTTTTCCCTAATTTGAATTTATTTTTTGAATCCTTAAAATTTTTATCAATAAAAGCATGAAGTTTCTTCCCATTTGAATCAATGGACTTAGATGATTTAAAGACGATTTGGAAACGATATTGGTTCCGAAGTTTTTCAAAATAACAAATCGCCGGCCCCATGATTTCCAGCCCCTTGTACTTTCCATTTAGGGATTTTGCGATTTTATCCGATAATGTTTCAACTGAAGACTGATTTGGACCAAACAACTCAATTTTTGCCATCCAACTGAATGGAGGATAACTTAGTTCATTTCTTTCACTGAGTGCGATGTTGTAATATTTTATCATATCCAGCTTCGCGGCGCATTTAATGACCGGATTGTCTGGAACATAGGTTTGAATTACAACTTCTCCTTGTTTTTCCCTTCGGCCCGCCCTTCCCGATGCCTGATAAATCAATTGAAAAATTCGTTCACCAGCTCGAAAGTCTGGAATATGTAATCCCAAGTCTGCATTAATGATTCCAACAAGAGTTGCATTGGGGAAATCCAATCCTTTTGCGATCATTTGTGTCCCAAGAAGAATATCAATTTCGCCTTTTGAAAAGGATTTCAGGATGGAAGTCAATCCACCACCAGTTCGGGTTGTATCCAAATCCAGTCTACTGATCTTCGCATCGGGAAATGTCTCTTCAAGAATGGATTCGACCCGTTGGGTACCTGCACCAAAGTATTTGAGATATCCACTCCCACAGTGGAGACAATTTTCGCGCTGCTCTGTTTCAAAATGGCCACAACCATGACACAACAACCGGGTTCCACGATGATGATAGGTCAGAGAAACTTTGCAATTTGGACACATTACGATCTCACCACAATCACCGCAGCGAATCACTGGTGAATGCCCACGTCTGTTCTGAAGTAAAATGATTTGTTCCTTTTTATTCAGTCTTTCTTCAATTTTATCCTGCAAAAGCCCTGAAAATATTATCCCAAATTTTCCGGATTCATCCTGTTCAGAAAGCATATCCACTAAATGAACTTTTGGATACTTAGCGCCCCCAAATCGCTCAGGAAGGTTCAAGTATTTTAGTTTCCCTTGCAAATAATTATAATAACTCTCTAAACTCGGTGTGGCACTGGAAATAACAACAGTGGATTGTTCAATGGTGCTACGCATCAACGCCACCTCGCGAGCATGATATCTGGGAGCTGGAGAATCCTGGCGAAAAGATGATTCCTGTTCCTCGTCAATCACAATCAATCCCAAGCCTTTGAAAGGAGCAAAAACTGCACTGCGAGCACCAATCACAACTTTAAATGTCCCTTTGCATATTTCCTTCCAGGTCCAGGAACGCTGTGCCTTAGTCAGTTTGGAATGCCAAAGTGCCACCGTATCTCCAAAAACAGCTCGGAAACGCCCTGCAATCTGGGGGGTCAGCGAAATTTCCGGCAACAGAATAATTGCAGTCCGTTTCCGGGACAAGCAATCCCGGACTGCTTCAACATAAATTTCCGTTTTTCCGCTTCCGGTAACACCATGAAGTAAAAAAGGTTTATAGCTTTCCGAGTTTAAAGCACTTATTATTGAATCAACGGCTTTTTGTTGATGGGAATTAAATACCACTTTCTTTTGGATAGGACTGAAGGTAAATCCGGTAACGTCTGGTAAAGATGGCTTCTCAAACAGGGTCACTAATCCTTTTTTCTTCAATCCGCGACACACATCAAGTGGATTTGATGCCAATTCCTTTAAAGTGGCAACTTTGACAGGTTTTTCTTCCTGCCAAATTTTCTTGTGAATTTCAAACTGCCGAGGTGCTTTTGTTTTTAACAAATTCAAATTTTCATCATCCACAATGGGAACTGGTTGTACATACCAGTTTTTCGGTGGATTGTATCGTGTGGAAAGCGCGCCAGGCAGAACCGTTTTAGCAACTTGTCCAATGGGAGCAACATAATATTGGCTCATCCATTCAATTAGCTGCCACAATTCGGGCGTCATGACTGGAATATCATCAACGATACTGGAGATGGTTTTGATTTTACCTTTGAAAGATGAAGTGGATTTTTTCCAAGTAACGATGCCCTGGACATCTTTTCTGCCAAAAGGTGCCATAACGCGGGAGCCAATTCTGATGTCAGATGCTAAATTTCCCGGTATTTTATAGGTGAATGTCTGATAACCTGAGATGGGGAATGCTACTTTTGCAAACATAACCAATGAGTTTATAAGGCAGAATGAGATAGGGCAATAAAAAACCCCTGAATCACATAAAAAAGCTTATAATGCTTCAGGGGTTGAATTTTCAGACCTGAGTTTATCCTTTTATCACATAAACTTTCACGTCTCCAGATATATCCGGTGTGATTTGAACTGGAATATGATAAATCCCAAGAGATTTAATCGGCTCTTCAAGTTGGATGGTGTGACGATCAATTTCCAATCCTTTTTCTGAAAGAGCTTTCTGAATATCCAAATGTGTAACTGAGCCAAACATTTTTTCATCATCACCAACTTGTGCTTCAATCGTAATTTCCGTTTTAGCTAATTTACCTGCTAATGCTTGATGGGTTGCCATTTCACGATCTTTTCTGGTTTTAACAATCCTTTTACGTTCTTCAGCAACCGCTAAGTTGCGTTTGGAAGCACGGAGTGCCGATCCCTCTGGAATGAGCTTGTTGCGTGCAAAACCCGGTTTGACTTTTACCACATCACCGGCGTCACCCAAACCTTCTACATCCTGCAATAAAATGACATCCATAATAATACTCCTTTTTACCTCAGATTATTCCCTGCTGTTGTTGACATATGGGATGAGTGCGATTGACCGAGCACGTTTAATTGCACGGACTAACTTCCGATGCATTTTAGCACTTGTCCCGGTAATACGTCGCGGCATAATCTTGCCTTGATCGTTAATAAATCGACTTAGCAGTTTTATGTCCTTATAGTCAATTTCCGTAATACTGTTTTCTTTGAAATAACAAAATTTCTTTCGACTCTGAAACGCCATCACTCCGCCTCCTTGTTTTCGATGTTGTGTTTTGCTCCATCATTGATTTCTTGAGACAATGATTCATCGTCCTCTATTTTCTCATCTTTGACAGGATCAGATTGAACTTTATCACTAGATTCATCTATAGTTTCAACTTTTATTTCCTCCGAAGAGATTTCTTTCACCGGTTGTGCAATGGTTTTAATAATTTCATTGTCATCAGGTTTCTCTTCTTCAACATATACTTCGGGCTTTTCGTTCAACCGAACCGTCATATGACGAAGTATGGAACTGTTTAATTTCATCCATGTGTCAAACTCGTCAATCTTTCCAAACTCTCCGCCTTCAAACTGCATAAGGATGAAAGAACCATATTTCTGTTTTTCTATTGGATAAGCAAGTCTCTTCTTGCCCCAAACACGATGATTAATCAGCTTTGATTTTGTTTTTTCTAATTCCACTCCGATTTCTTTCATCGTTTTATTCAATACATCGCCTTCCAAATTTGGATTTACAATATATAGTGTTTCAAAATATCGCATAATAACTCCTTATGATTTATGCAATCAGCGGTGCAATGACCAGTGAAACCACGGACATCAGTTTGATTAAAATATTCAATGATGGGCCGGATGTGTCCTTGAAAGGATCCCCAACCGTGTCACCCACCACAGCTGCCTTATGTGGATCTGAGCCTTTGCCGTATTCTTTTCCATTTATTTCAATTCCTTCTTCAATCATTTTTTTTGCATTGTCCCATGCTCCACCAGCATTGGATTGAAAAATCGCCATAAGCACCCCGGACACGGTGACACCGGCCAACAATCCGCCTAATGTTTCCGCATCGAAAACGAACCCAACTACAACAGGCGTCAAGATGGCCATCAAACCTGGAAGCACCATTTCACGAATGGCTGATTGAGTGGAAATTTCAACACATTTTCCATATTCGGCTTTTGTAATAGCCAAGTTGTATGCTGCTTTATCATCTTCATTCCATTTGCTTTCATCTTTCAAATTCATGATTTCCAAAGCCTTTTTTAGTTCGGGGATATCTCTGAATTGTCTTCTGACTTCTTCAATCATGGCCATGGCTGCGCGGCCAACTGCCCCCATTGCCATTGATGAAAAAACAAAGGGGAGCATAGCGCCTACAAAAAGTCCGGCCATGACCCATGCATTGGTAACATCAATGGATACCTTCGCCAAGGCTTCCGAAATTCCATTATCGATGCGTACATTATATACCGTCGTTCTGAATGCCGCAAATAACGCTAAGGTTGTCAGTGCTGCGGATCCGATAGCAAAACCCTTTCCAATGGCAGCTGTTGTATTGCCAACCGCATCCAGTTTGTCGGTACGATTTCTTACCTCGCTGGGAAGTCTAGCCATTTCAGCTATGCCGCCGGCGTTATCAGATATGGGGCCATAGGCGTCTACCGCCAGTTGAATTCCCGTATTTGCAAGCATCCCCAATGCGGCCATGGCAATACCATATAGACCAGCAAAATGATTAGCCCCGATGATTGCCGCCGCAATAATCAAAACAGGAACGGCTGTAGACTGCATACCCACCCCGAGACCGGCAATAATGTTTGTTGCTGCACCAGTTAAGGATTGTCTTGTGATGGAGCGAGTTGGAGGTGTGTGCGTTCCAGTATAATGTTCAGTAATCAATCCAATTCCCAAACCGGCGGCCAAACCAATTGTAGTCGCCCAAAAAACACCCATTGCAGTGTAAAGCTCGCCATTCAAGGAAAAATTGGGAGGAAGTAATTCATGGATCAGAAAATACATGACGCCAACCATAATTGCGGATGACCCAAATTCACCAATATTCAACGCCTTTTGCGGGTTGCCTCCTTCCTTCACAAACACCATAAACGTGCCTATGATGGAAACGACGATCCCCGATGCGGCAATCAGCAAAGGAAGCACCACAAAATTCAAATCGAAGACGCCCGCTGCCAAGACACTAGCTCCCAACACCATTGAACCAACAATGGATCCAACATAAGATTCAAACAGATCAGCGCCCATACCAGCAACATCGCCTACATTGTCCCCTACATTATCCGCGATAGTAGCGGGATTCAATGGATGATCTTCGGGGATGCCAGCTTCAACTTTACCAACCAGGTCGGCTCCCACATCCGCTGCTTTCGTGTATATACCACCGCCTACTCTAGCAAAGAGGGCAATAGAAGATGCACCCAATGAAAAACCTGAAATTACCGTTAATATTCTATCATAATCCGCACCACCATCGGTTTGAAAGAAACCCTCGTAAAATGCGAACAAGGATCCGAGACCTAAAATCCCGAGACCAACTACGGATAGGCCCATTACCGATCCGCCCGTAAATGCAACATTGAGCGCCGGCGCCAATCCAGTTCTGGCAGCATGAGTGGTTCGATTGTTCGCCTTAGTCGCCACTCTCATGCCCAAGAATCCAGCCAATCCGGATGTTAAGGCTCCCGTAATAAATGAAAGAGCGATTAATTCATTGCCTTTCTCTGAATTGGCCAATCCGAGTAAAACAGCTACGACAACTACAAAAACGACTAGGACACGATATTCCGCTTTTAAAAATGCCATTGCGCCTTCTGCAATGTTGGCACCAATGGTTTTCATTCGATCGGTTCCCTCATCTTGTTGAATGATCCAATTGGTTTTCCAAAATGAATACACCATCGCCAGTAAACCAGAGCCAATCACAAGCATCATTGTTGAACTCATTCGTTCTCCCTTATTAAGTGTTAAATTGATTCATCGTACGGTTCAATCCTCGGGTGAAAATGGATTCCAAGGCGTCCGCAGATTGATTTACCATTTCTAAGGCCAACGGTTTATCATCAGCTTTGAATGGTTTTAAAACATATTTTTCGGCTGGGCGCATATTTTCATCCGTTCCAATTCCAAATCTCACACGAGGAAATTGATCGGATTGCAAATGATATATTACATTTTCCATCCCCCGATGACAGCCATCTCCACCTTTCGGCCGAATGCGAATAGACCCCAATGGCAAATCCACATCGTCCACCACGACATAAATATCCGATGGAAGCAAATGCCAAGTCGTGACAACATCTTTAACCGCCGTCCCGGATTGATTCATGCTGGTGGTTGGCTTCACGATAAGAATTTCCCTGCGATTGTGTTGTGCAAACACATATTCGCCTTTCCCGGGTTGAAAGGAAATTTTCCATCGCTTTACCAATTGGTCCACGACCCAAAATCCTGCATTGTGTTTTGTATTTGCATATTTATCGCTGGGATTACCAAGACCAATTATGGCAATCATGATTTCTCTGCTTCATCTCCAGAATCTTCTGCTGGTTTTTTACCTTCGCCTTCTTCGCTGGGTGTTTCACCTTCTTCTGTTGGTTCTTCACCCTCAGCAAACTCTTCTTCCTCCTCAACGACAGGCTCTTCTTCCGCTGCTGGCGGTTGTACGGATGCAACGTTTAAATCCATCGCTGATACAATTTCAATGTCTTCATTGTCAATGGAAACATCTGCTATGCTGATGGCCGTATTCATTTCCAAGTGCTCAACATTCACTTCAATCTTCTCGGGAACATCCGTTGGAAAACAGCTGATTTCTATCTGTGTTGTTGGTTGTGACAACACACCACCCTCATTTACCCCAATGGGTTCCCCTAAAAGCACCAATGGGACAGAAATCGTTATTTTCTCCGAACGACGAACTCGCATCAAGTCCAGATGCAAGATCTCATCCGTCACAGGATGGTATTGCATTGCCTTAATCATAGAATATTGTTCCTTACCGCCGATATCAATTTGGAAAATACGTTGACCCGAGTGCAACGCATGATACAAATCATTCTTGTCAACAATAATGTTAACGTTTTCTTCACCTGCATAATAAAATACTCCAGGGACTTGACCCCGCTGTCGCAGGGATCTTGCTCCCTTGGAACGTGTTTCGGCCCTTTCGGTAATATTTAGCTTGTAATAAGATGATGGCATCGTGACGTCTCCTCTCTAAAATTCAAATAAAGCGCTTACCGATTCACCATCATGAATCCGATTGACTGCTTCACCAAAAATTTCTCCGACTGATACAATTTTCATTTTATCGATCTGTTTTTTATCCAATATATTTATAGTATCTGTTAAAATTATTTTTCGAATGCTGGATTGGTTTAGCCTTTTGATAGCTGGATCGGACAAAACACCGTGAGTTGCAATGGCTGTTACTGACTTTGCACCCTTGTCCATAGCCGCCTGAGCCGCATTCACCGTTGTGCCTGCCGTATCAATCATGTCATCAATAATGAGTACATCCATATCCTTAAGATCGCCAATCAGATGACTCACCTCTGCTTGATTTGGTGCATAGCGTCTTTTATCAATTAATGCAAAATGCATTTCGAGATTCTTTGCATATCCTTGACTCATTTTGGCTGATCCGATATCGGGTGCAAGTACAACAGCATTTTTTGAGTCAAAATTTTCATCTTTAATCGCTTTAAAAATCACGGATCGGCTGTAAAGATTATCAAACGGTATTTTAGCAAATCCTTGGATTTGTGTGGAATGGAGATCCATGGTAATAATACGATCAGCTCCCATGGCTGTTACGATATCTATCATGACCCGAGAAGAGATAGGTACGCGAGGTTGATCTTTCCGATCCTGCCGCCCATATCCAAAATATGGCATGACCACCGTAACTCGTCTCGCAGAAGCGCGGACAGCCGCATCCACCATTAAAGCCAATTCTATTATGTTTTCAGAAGGACTATTGGTTGACTGAATCAGGAAAATGTCATGACCACGGACATTCTCTTCGTATTTGACCCAAAGTTCACCATCCGAAAAGGTCCGAATGGATATTTTCCCTAAATCACATTCAAGATAGTTGGCGATCTTTTGAGAAAGGGCAGGGTTACTGCGACCACTGAATATTTTCAATTTATTTTTCATATTGTTTCCTGGATTGAAAAGAAGCTGGGGCGCAGGGACTCGAACCCCAACTGCCGGGACCAAAACCCGGTGTCCTACCGTTAGACGACACCCCAAGAAATCTTGGTCTTATTACAGATATCAGGGTCTTGGATGAGAAATAAAGGTATGATATTGATTGGGGATTTGTGACTCTGCCGACAGTGCATCAGCTTCATCGTCAAATATCCCAAACACAGTCGAGCCTGAACCCGACAGACTGGTGAACCGGGCACCTGCCGCCCGGAGCGAATCCTTTATTATTCCAATCTCTGGATATGCTGGAACAACGATTGCTTCAAAATCATTCTCAAAAAGCTCAAAAGGTATTTTTTCCTTTTGCACAAAGCCGGCAAAGTTAACTTTTTCCCTTTGGGCTTCCAAAATTATTTTACACTGTTCATATGCCCATTTGGTATCAATATGAACATCTGGAATCACCAACAAAATAGTCCCGGTTATAAAAGTCTCAATCGGAGTCAGTTTTTCGCCAATTCCATTACCAATTTGTGTTCCGCCATAAAGGAAAAATGAGACATCCGCTCCAAGAGTTACTGCAATGGATTCCATCTCTTCATTCGAGATTTTTAAATCATAAATATCACAAATCCCTTTCATTACTGTGGCAGCATTTGATGATCCACCGCCTAAACCGCTTCCGGGTGGAATTCGCTTGTCTAAATCAATGGAAATGCCTCCGAGCTTAAAATATCCAGCCATTGTATTCCACGCTTTAACACAAAGATTGGAATCATCATTTTTCAACCAACCCACATTGGATGAAAAATCACAACCTTTCTCGCTTTTTTTAATCGTTAGGGTATCATGGAGATTCAATGTTTGAAATATGGTGTGGATATTATGATACCCGTCATTCCGTTTTCCGCGGATTTGAAGGCCAATATTTATTTTGGCGAAAGAGTTAAGACTGACTTGATCCACTTGTGGAATAAAGTGTGGCTACCGCTTGCGCAGCCCAACCTTTCCCTTCACCGATAAACCCAAGGTAATCAGCCGTAGTGGCTTTTAATGAAACCAGGGATTCATCAATTTTCAGGGAATACGCCAAATTATATTTCATCTGGGGAATAAATTCAGCAAGTTTTGGCTTTTGGAGAATAATGGTGGTATCCAAATTGGAAATCTCAAAACCTTTTTCCCGGATTTGAGTTACCGTTTCAGATAAAAAATGGTTACTGGGCATATCTTTCCAAGTGTGATCATCGCTAGGAAAGAATACACCGATATCTCCTAGGTTTGCAGCGCCAAGAAGCGAATCCACTACTGCATGAATTAAAGCATCACCATCGGAATGTCCCACAGATCCAATTAAAGAAGGAATTTCCACCCCGCCGATAATGAGTTTTTCACCCTCACTAAGTTGATGTATATCGTAACCTATTCCTGTTCGGATCACAAGTTATGCTCTTATGTTTTTCCGGTTCTGAAGTTGTATTAATTGTTCCGCTCTTTCCCAGTCGCCCTGAGTGGTGACCTTAAAATTATTTACATGACCCTGAACCAAAGCAACCAAAAAACCCATCGCTTCCATAAGGGTTGCTTCGTCCGTTCCGGTAAAGCCGTTTGATTCCGCATTTAAGATGGACTTGATCAATTTATTTTTATGAAATGTTTGTGGCGTTTGAGCCAACCATATTGTCTCCCGATCCAGTGTTCTTTTTATCAAACCTTTCTCTGAAAGTTTAACCGTATCCTGGCAGGGAAAGCCCACAACGGCACCATCATGATTGTCACATGCATTGATTGAACTTGAAATCAATTCTTCGGTGACAAAAGGCCGTGCCGCATCGTGGATACAAATCAGCTCCGATTCAGAATTTACAGCTCTCACGCCATTATTGACTGAATCCTGCCTTTTGCGGCCTCCCGAAACTACCTTGATGGGTTTGCTTGATATGGAAAAAACATTATTATGAACCTGTTCAACAGCTTGCTCCGGAACAACCAAGATAATTTCATCAATCTTATCCGAGTTAATAAAGGGATTGAGCGTATGAAAGAACATGGGGCGACCAGCAAGTATTTTGAATTGTTTGGATTCACCAAAACGATTGCCAGAACCGGCAGCGGGAATAATTGCGGAAACTTTCACTAATAATGGCTAGGTCATCATTAGGTAACAAATAATATTTTGATCATTTTCATACAATCATCATTGCATCACCATAACTAAGGAAACGATAACCTCCTTTTTTTGCTTCCCGATATGCCTTCATAACCAAACCACGATTCGCGAATGCGCACACCATCATCATTAACGTTGATTTTGGCGAGTGAAAATTTGTGATCATTTTATCCACCATTTTATATTCATATGGTGGATAAATAAATTTATCGGTCCAGCCCCGTTTTGGTGTTACTTGAAATCCTGAAATCGCTATCGTCTCCAATGCCCTCACTGTGGATGTCCCCACTGCAATAACTTTGCGGTGGCGCTTCAGAGACGCATTAATCTCCAAGGCTACTTTTGGTGAAACTTCAAAATACTCTGAATCCATTTGATGGCGATTCAAATCCTCAACTTGAACAGGGCGAAATGTACCAAGCCCTATATGAAGTGTTACATATTCAATCCTTATTCCTTTCTTTTGGATTTTTTTCAGGAGCCCTTCGGTAAAATGCAAACCTGCAGTTGGTGCAGCGACAGCGCCACGTTCTGTAGCAAAAACAGTTTGATAACGCTTTTTGTCTTTGGCATTAGGTTCACGTTTGATGTAGGGAGGAAGGGGAGATGTGCCAATTCGATCAATCACTTCATGAAAATCATCACCATCGTATTCGAATCGCACCACACGTCCACCAGAAACGGTGTTGTCGATAACATCACACATGAGTTTTGGCGTGAATTGTAGTTTGTTGCCAATCCTTACTTTCCGTGCTGGGCGAACCATCACTTCCCAAAGATCATTGGCTAGTTCCCGCAATAAAAAAACTTCCACCTTTGCATCTGTACGGTCCTTGGTCGCAAAAAGACGAGCTGGAAAAACTTTCGTATTATTTAAAATTAACAAATCATTTTTCCGCATATAATCCGTGATGTCCGAGAATTTTCTGTGTTCAATCTTGCCTGTATCCCTGTGTACAACCATCAATTTGGATAAGTCCCTACGAGGCACGGGGTGTTGGGCAATAAATTTTTTTGGAAGAGGATAATCAAATTCCCCCAATTTATATTTTTTCTTTTTGTTTATCATTCAAATAGCCTCTGTTGATCTTTTAACATTTTTTTTCCCAATAATTTATAAGCGGATTTTTGTGCAATTCGTCCTCTGGATGTTCGTTGCAAAAAACCTTCTTTAATCAGAAAAGGTTCATAAACATCCTCAATGGTAATTGCGTCTTCTCCAATGGCTACCGCCAACGATTTTACACCAACTGGACCGCCGGAAAATTTATCAATAAGCGTTTCCAAAATCTTTCTATCCATATCATCCAAACCTATTTCATCAATACCTAATTTTTCCAAAGCTCTTTTTGCGACTATAGAGTTAATTTTTCCATCTGCTTTTACCTGAGCAAAGTCCCTGGCGCGCCTTAGGATACGATTTGCAACTCGCGGTGTTCCACGGCTTCTTCTGGCCAACTCCATGGCGCCATCATCGTTAATATCCACATCAAGAATATTCGCAGAACGATTGATAATGTTAAACAAATCCTCAGAAGTGTAATAATCCACGCGAAGTAAAACGCCAAATCTGTCTCTAAGTGGGGATGTTAAATTGCCCAATCGAGTTGTTGCGCCAATAAGTGTGAAAGGTTCGATGCTCAGTTGCACACTCCGAGCACTCGGACCTTTATCGATCATAATATCAATAGAATAATCTTCCATGGCTGAATAAAGATATTCTTCGACAACGCTATTCAGACGGTGAATTTCATCAATGAAAAAAACGTCACGATGTCCCAAATTGGTAATTATCCCTGCAAGATCACCCGCCCGTTCCATTATGGGACCTGTTG
The DNA here is from genome assembly GCA_964399115.1 of uncultured bacterium. Lineage (GTDB taxonomy): Bacteria > Fidelibacterota > Marinisomatia > Marinisomatales > UBA1611 > CAYNPR01. The sequence goes on from CAYNPR010000004.1 coordinate 17,557, forward strand.
TCGGCTTAATGCTGACATTTAGTTCTTTGGAAACGATATTGGCTAAAGTTGTTTTACCAAGCCCTGGTGGACCAAAAAAAAGAACGTGATCCAATGCATCACCACGCCTATTTGCCGCTTCTATATAAAGTTTTAAATTATCAACTAATTCTTTTTGACCAATAAACTCATCAAATTGGGAAGGTCGAAGGGATTTTTCTACGGCAATATCTTCTTCAATAGGCAAGGGATCGGTGATATGTAACTCAGTCATCAAATAAAATGAACCTAAAATGGATTAAATTCGATTTTAAAGATACAATTTCAAATAGCCGACGTAAAGAGAGATGAATTTATTATATCGGGAGACTTGCTTTGAGAACATTCAGTCGTTTTTTTCTATTCTTTGCAAACCGATTTATACCTTTCCAGATGCTATCGGGATCCAAATGCGCTTCGGCGACGATCTGGTCTAGACTTCCGCCAGTGCGCCATCGATTGTCAAAATCGGAACTCATGGAATATTCTTCCACAATGCGATTCGCTGTCCATTTGTACATGAGCTGCAGTGCACCATTAGTGATAATCATAGCATCATGCCATTCACTTCCAGATATGACGGAATTGCGATATTCCTTTGATCGGCGCTGGAAAAGTTCCCAACTGACAGCTGCGATAACTTTCACATTTGGGCCTTCTTGGATAAGTTGTGGCAATAATTGGACAATGGAATTAGTGGAACTTGTTCCACGAACAATCACTACGCCTTCTTTATCCATGCTTGGGTCAAAATCTTTTATGATATAGGCACCTTTTGCCGCATCCATGTGTGGTGCCATACCTAATGCTTCCCGGTCTGGAATCATCACTGGGGGACGCGTTAAATGCAAGGCTATTAATTGGACATCTGTACTCAGGGCTGCCGCCAAGCTTGGTGCTACTTCATTGTGTTCCCATGGGTAAAGATTAATCACATGGCCATCCGGAAATAGCTGAGTAACGCCCGGAGCAAAAATGCCAAAATGGGTTCGGCTGTCTTCCGCGGTCTCGGGCCCTGAATGACCTGCCACCCAGATAACTTTCCCAACTTTCAATTGGGAATCCTGCGCAATCTGGCTGAACAGTCTCATGGGGCCATATTTCAAATAACTGAAGGACCCATAGGTGCTCACGGCACCATAAAACCCGTTGAAATCCTCATAAGTGTCTTCATTGAAATTCACGGTGGCGGCACCAGCCATCATCCCGGCATTGGTAAATTCTGTGATACCTTGCGGCATAAGTGGACTTTCCGGATTTGTATTCTTATCATAAAGTCCTTTGTCTTCCGCACCGTTATAGCCCTTGGCAAAGCCGGAAATATTAGTAGAGTCCGCAAGATCAGCACTCATAGCTAGAACCAGTGGGCGACCATATTTTTGTTCTGAAATGGTATTAATGTAGCTGGCATATTTTGAAAAACCCACCCTGTTTGGCGCTTTTTCACCTGGTTGAACAAAAAGGTCATCGGGTAAATTATCCACATCAAAGATTAATTTATCTTGAGACGGATTATTGACGGCTACTTTGCAAGTAACTATTTGTTCTGGAACTGATTCACCCAATTCTACCAGTCGGTCCGCCAAATAATTCACATAATCCGGGTTATTTTCCATGACAGAAAAAACAGTCTTAAACATCAATGTGGCCTGATCAACTTGCCCGTTCCATGAGTCGGCGGCAGCTTCGCCAAATCCATCAAATTTGATATTATAAATATTGGCGAAATCTTCCTTCGTTTTCCAAAATAATTCAGAATTACATTTATGAGCGGCGCCATGACTTTTATTATCATACACATGATAACCGCGTCCTTTCCGGGTTTTACTGTAGATCACTTTCGGTACTTTAGAATCAGCATTTTCTATTAACAAACGATAATATGCTTCCGTGATTTGCCTCCAATCCTCACCATTTTCAACACCTTCTACATGCCAGCCATGGGACCCAAACCAATCATGAGGTCCACCATAAATGATTGCACTAAACGGACGATCATCAATCCCAAAGTCATTCCAATCCAAAAAATAAACCAGATTGCCCAGTCCAAGACCCCAAGCAGAATTTATAGTTTCGTGGCTAGCGCCGGTTGTAAAACCGCCTTCACCTTCAAAAGCAAACACTTTCACTTCCGGTATTCCGGCAAACTTTAGTGCAAGGGCTTCGCCTGCTGCAAATGGTGACCCGTGTCCGCTGGGTCCGGTATTTGCTTTGAAGAACAATGTTTTTCCTTCCATTTCAGCATGGCCAGGTAAACCACCATTTTGACGAAGGGCTAAAAGGTCCTCCCAAACAAGTTGAAATTCCTCACCTTTAAAATTCAAATATTTTGGATCATTGGTCTGGTGGTATTTAATGCGTAACGCTTCATTCATAACGGCCAATGTGGCATAAACCACAGGATTACAGTGTCCTGCTACCAGTACAAACCTATCTGCAAATCGTTTTCCTGTTTCACGAATGTCCCATCGCATGGCACCGGAGAGCAGGGTAACTATCATTCCATGGACCTTCGATCGGGATCCACCCGGGTGTCCACTTTGGCTGAGGTTTAGCATAATATCAATACACTGGTCAATAAGATCTTTTGTGATTTCCCAATATTGGAAATTAGATTTCAGTTCCGAGGGTGATTTCATGCTGCCTTTTCCTTTTTATTCAAAATCTTATTTAAAAAACTACCTGTGTAGGATGCTTTCATTGTTGCAATTTCTTCAGGGGTTCCAACCGCAAGAACCAACCCGCCATCATCTCCTCCCTCTGGACCTAAATCAACAATCCAATCTGCCGTCTTTATCACATCCAGATTATGCTCGATGACAAGTACGGTATTCCCCCGTTTCACTAAGCGCTGAAGAACGTCCAGAAGCATCCTTATGTCTTCGAAATGAAGCCCGGTGGTAGGTTCATCCAAGATGTAAAGTGTTTTTGTAGTACTGGCTTTAGATAATTCAGTGGCCAATTTTACCCGTTGTGCCTCCCCGCCAGAGAGTGTAGTCGCTTGTTGCCCTAAATGAATATAACCAAGACCTACATCATTCACAGTTTGGAGTTT
>CAYNPR010000005.1:0-20081 GCA_964399115.1 uncultured bacterium
GACCTTTTTGATTCAGAATGAATATGCGATCTGTTTCACCTTTGGGTTGGGTAAGATATAATGCCTTTGCTGGAACATCGGCAATTATTTCTAGGGCGAGCTTTTGTCCGGATAGTAGTGAAATGAGTAAAATAGAGAATAGATATTTCAAGGGGAATTCACCTTTTCTAAAAAATTGTCTTCAGACAATATGATGATTCCCAATTTTTCCGCTTTTTTAAGTTTTGATCCAACACCGGATCCAGCAACGAGAAAATCCGTTTTTTTACTTAACGAACCAGATACTTTCCCTCCTAGTTTTTCCACCATCTCTTTGGCTTCTTTTCGGGTGAATTTTTCCAGGGTTCCAGTGAAAACGAATGATTTTTCTTCAAAAAACTGATGTGTTTTTGTTTTAACTTTTCCAAACGTTACGCCGTGGTCCAAACAATTCTGGACCATTATTTTATTGGATTCATCAGACCAGAATTGAATTACGGTTTCCGCTACGATAGGGCCAATCTCATCAATGGCTTTAAGTTCGTCGATTGTGGTATTCTGAAATTTTTCAATATCGCCTGAATAATGTTTTTCGAGGACTTTGGCAATGTGTTCACCCACGTTTCGAATTCCCAAGCCATATACAAAACGAGCAAAGGTTGTTTCTTTTTTATCAACAATGGCTTTTATGAGGTTTTGGGCAGATTTTTCTCCAAGCCGGTCCATGTCTGCCAGGGTTTTCTGGTTAAGATTAAAAACGTCATCCAAAGTAATAATTAGGTTTTTCTCTACAAGTTGATCTACGATTTTTTCCCCTAATCCGTCAATATCCAAGGCAAGTTTGGATACAAAATGTTGAACCCTTCCTTTGATTTGATGCGGACAGGACATGTTTCCGCATCTTAGAATAGCTTCATTTTCATGCCGAATTACATTATGGCCGCAGATAGGACATGAGTTTGGAATTTGAAATGGTTTTGTTCCTCGTGGCCGTTTTTTCTTAATGACCTTTATGATCTTTGGAATAACGTCACCTGCCCGTTCAATGAAAACCGTGTCTGAAATACGAATGTCTTTCCGATTTATTTCATCTTGATTGTGAAGTGTAGCCTGAGTTACGGTAACTCCCCCTACGAAAACGGGTTGCAATTTTGCCACAGGCGTTAGGGCACCAGTACGCCCAACTTGGATATCAATATCGCGAATAATGGTTGTGGCCTGTTGTGCCTTAAACTTGCCGGCGATTGCCCATCTTGGAGATCGGCTCCGCGTCCCTAATTCTGCCCGCTTCATGTAATCATTGACTTTGAACACCGTACCGTCAATTTCGTATTGAAGATCATTTCTCCGGTTTTCCAAATCATGATGGTATTGGAGCAGCTCATTAATACCGGAAACCAATTTCACAAATGGGTTGACGGGCAAGCCCCATTTTCTAAGTGATTTTAAAAAAATTTCATGTTGATAAAATTTTGTTCCATCAATTTCCCCCGGCTCATAACAAAAGATGGACAAAGGGCGATCTGCGGTTATTTCGGGGTCCAGTTGACGAAGGCTGCCAGCTGCTGCATTTCTTGGATTGGCAAAAGCCTGCTTTCCATGCTTTTCCTGATTCTTGTTTAAAAGTTGGAAATCATCCTTCCTGATAAAAACTTCCCCCCTAACTTCCAATAAATTGGGTACCGGTATTTGATTGGTTCTAAGAGTGAGTGGAATGGATCGAATTGTCTTCAAATTATGAGTGACGTTTTCGCCTGTAAAACCGTCACCGCGAGTAGAACCATACATAAATGAACCTTTTTCATATACCAGTTCTACACTAATGCCGTCCAATTTGGGCTCAGCTAGGTAAGAGATTGATTCAATGTCCAATCCCTTTTGTGTCCGTTTGTCAAAAGCAATCAATTCTTCTTCATTCATCCCATTGGCCAAGGACAGCATGGGAACATTATGTTTGATGTTTCCAAATTCCGACACTGGAACGGTTCCAACGCGTTGGGTTGGAGAATTCCGTGTAATTAGGTTTGGATTTTCATTTTCCAATGTTTCAAGCTCTCGCATGAGCATATCGTATTGACTGTCGGATACAATGGGTTCATCGAGAACGTAATAGTGGTAATTGTGATCGTTGATTTGATCTCGGAGTTCGACAATTCTTTTTTTATCGCTCATTTTTTCAAGCGAACTTTTTGCTTATGATATTCGATTGGATCAATAAATCGAGAATCCATCGGATACAGTTTCCCCTTACTGCTCACCGGCGCCGCAAAAAGTTGGGTGTTGGATTTTATGACAAAATAATATTGAATGGACGTACCCGGATAAATTTTAGGATCATATTTAAAACGATAAAGACCCTGCTCCCCTTCGATATATATTTCCCGATAATATTGCATTGAATCTGTTTTGAAAAACAGCATTGACGTGTTAATGGAGTCTTTAGGTATATCCGTTATGAAATCTAGATAATGAACCCGTCCTGCGAACAAGGGTTTTGGAGGCGAATGTATTATTCTCTTTTTTTTGGTGGGATAAGTTGTCCCAAATGGGTTGAGATCAATTTCCTGTGAAAAAATTATAATCGGTAGAATAAAAACTAGGAAAAATCGTTTCAAATGCACCCACTAGACCTATAAAGTTTTATGGAGATATTCTGCATTTAGTCATCAATAGGTTTCGTGCATTCGAACCAAGGCTCGGCATGAAAATCGGCAAGAAAATAATCCAGATCTTCCTTTTTCTCAATGTTTTCCCCTGCAGATTTTGCCTTTAAAAAATATTCGTTCATTTTATCGGAATTTTCCAAAGCCGCGTACGCCCGCGCAAGAGCTTCCAAAGCATATGCAAAATCAAAATCCTTCAGGTTTTCTCTTTCCGTGATTTCCCAACATTTTTTCGCATAAATGAGCGCATTTTCACCTTTTCCCAATACGGCATAAACATGTGAGATCAGCCATTCGCCCCTTTGTTCATTCACGGGTTCGAATTCCGGCGCCAGTTTCCAATGATAAAGGGAAGCCTTCGAAAATGCGATCATTCTGCTATCGTTCATTGTGTCCCGGTCTTTCTTGTTGAGCAATGCCCAAGTCTGTTGATTGAGATCAATGCCCAAAAAGCGATGAAGTTTATCGAGAGATTCAATCACTACAATTCCTTGATGTTCAAACATTTTTTACGCCAATTTAATTCATCTATAGTTTGATCTATGAAGAATGACCTTAAACAGGCGATATCACTTTTTGCGACAATCGGAACAACATGGTTTTCAAAATGAATTATAAGAACGAATTGCCTGAACTTTGTTTTTGAAACATTCGAAAACTGGCTCATAGCGCTAAAACCAAATAAAAGTTCATTTCTGATATTGGCGTCTTTTCCCTCAATCTCAATTTGAAAAACCCGCTCTCCCTTTTCTTTATAAAAACGATATCCCAGAAGCATTGGAGCGCTTGGGGTCGTTTTAAAATATTCATTGATCAGCACAGCAATTTGTTCATCTCCATACCTAGGTGTTTTTCCAAAACAAAGGCAAATGATGCTCAATGGAATAATTAGTTTTTTCATTTTGATCAAATTCTTTTATTAATGGCCAATACGACAAGAATCAGTATTAGAAAGCCGGTGAAAATTAAGGTTTTTTAAATCCGGTTCTAAGGGTAGAAGACAGATTCTGCCTTCAGCACGAAAGACTCCGACAAAAGTGAATCAAGACCAAATTTCCAGATTAACGTATCGTCTACTATCTCCATGGCATTTGTCTTTACGGGTTTTCCGGGCATGAGGATCTTCCATTGAAAGAAATCATCGTTGAGATCCATTGTTGATTCTAAAATGGCCTCATGTTTTTTCATGGCTTTCGCCAATCGGCTTGGAAACGAGGGCTCAACCCGAAAGGGCTTAAGAAGATCAGTAAGAAACAATTCTCGATCTTTTTTAAATTTTTCCATATCATCCAAGGTTTGAATTTTTGCAAAACTATTTCGAAGATGATTAACGAAGCGCTGGTTACGTTTCGATTGTTGCGGAGAAATAGAATCAGGGGAAATTTCATTCAATCCTTTTCGCATTAATATTGTCATTGCTTCTGGAAGCCAAAATAGGGAATCGAGGTTGTCTGAAATAAGGGCTTCGTAGAGCTTAGGGAATTCATCCTTTATTTGTTTCCCTTGAAAACGGATTTCCGCTCCAAATTCAGAGCTAAACCAAGTTTCATGTTTATATCGTTTAAAGGAATAATTGAGAGTTGTATTTTTCCCATCTTGAAATATCAATATGGAATCCATACTGATCCCTTCTGTGGTCATGCGCCAGTTTTTTTCATCGTTTTTTTCAATAACTTCAATATTGGCATTCCAATCTTTAAAGTTTTGTGGGTGAATAAAGTCGTTGTTGAAGACATCGGTCGAATCACCGGTGCTTTCGAATTTGAAATAGGTGCTTCCATCTGGGTATATGTGGATGTATATTTTGTTTTCCACACATGAAAGCATAAGGGATAAAGTAAAAAGAATTAAAATTTTCAATTTTGACATGGTATTAAAATTACTGAAAGAAATTGACTTTTGGGGAGTTGCACAACGATGGGCAATGATATTATTTTCAATCGTGCAAACAAGGGGAACTATGATCAAACAAGTACTACTTTCATTCATTTTTATTACAAGCCTCTTCTCCGCCGAATCCATAAGATCATCGGTGGTCCGTACGGAAAATGGTTTTATTGATTATGCCAACCGAATTATTGTTTGTCGCGGGACGTCAGACATTACCCAGAAAAAAACAATAGAGGGGGACTTAGAGGTTATAGAGAAAAACCTTAAACTATCCAAGGGAGAAGCTCGATTAATTGCACGTACAAATCTTTTGGAACTTATTAAACTTGTGAATTTTGATGGGAGGACGGTTGGGGAACTCATGTTGAGTGATCAACTGATTGGCACCCGGGTTCAATCATTGGTAGCCAGCGCCTATCAACAAGGAGAAATTGAATATCTTGAAAGGAACCAAGTTGCAGTGGCATTAGCGGTTAAAATGTCAGGATTGGCTGAGATCCTGATTGATGTGGAAGGCTATATGAGTGAGAATCTGGCTCATTCCACCTATTTGATGACTCGTGCTGTAGTCCCATCGAGTGAAAAAATTACGGGAGTCGTGATTGATACTCGAAATATTTATCATATTCCCGCAATGGTTCCTAGAGTGTACAATGAAGATTTTAAACTAGTTTATGGCCCCCGACATTATACCCGATCCCGATCGGTCAATCGTGGTCCAATAGGATATGCTCATTCAATGGATGATGATAATATAAATCGTCGTGTTGGGAACAAACCGCTGGTTGTAGAGGCAGTCAGTAGTGATGATAACGTAAATCTAACCATATCTAATCTCGATGGAGACCGAATCCGGGATGCCGAAAAGAAATTTGGAATTCTATCAAACTGCAAGGTTCTCGTTTTATTAAAATAATATCAGGTATAAGCCTGATCAGGGTTTGGATATTAAAAAAACCTTGAGAAATTCGGGCATGAAAGAATCAAAAGCGGCTGTCCTTTTATTGCAGGATGGCCGTTTTTTTTATGGAAAAAGTTTCGGCATGCCTGGTGAAACAATAGGAGAAGTCTGTTTTAACACTGGAATGACGGGATATCAGGAAATTCTCACAGATCCTTCGTATTGCCGCCAAATTGTGACCATGACTTCTCCGCATATTGGTAATTATGGCGTGAATCCTGATGATGTTGAATCAGATCGTATTCAGGTTGTGGGATTTGTGATCAAGGAAGAAACGGAGATTCCATCACACTGGAGGGCCACCCAATCGATTGGGGAATACTTACAAGAACAAAAAATCGTCGGCATTCAAGGGATTGATACACGCGCACTCACACGACATATCAGAAACCATGGCGCTATGAATGGTATCATTTCGACTATTGATTCTGATTTGGATTCACTCAAATTGAAAATAAATAAAGCGCCAAGCATGCTGGGTTTGGATTTAGCAAAAGAAGTTACATGTGATGATTCATATGCGTGGCCAACAAATCGATCTGCAAAATATAAAGTTGCCGCCATTGATTTTGGAATCAAATACAATATTCTCCGTTTGTTGGGAAGTCATGGTTGTGATGTAACTGTATACCCGGCTCAAACATCAGCAGATGAAATATTAGACTTTGAACCGGATGGAGTTTTTCTTTCCAACGGTCCCGGAGATCCAGCAGCGGTGGCTTACGGGATAGCAACAGTCAAGGACATCTTGGGGAAGAAACCCATTTTTGGGATTTGTCTTGGGCATCAAATCCTAGCCATGGCATTGGGCGCAAAAACGTTCAAATTAAAATTTGGCCACCGCGGGATCAACCATCCAGTGAAAAATATTGAAACAGATACTGTGGAAATCACTAGCCAGAACCATGGGTTTGCCGTTGATTTGGATTCACTCTCGGATAATATAATCCCTACTCACGTTAACCTGAACGATAATACTTCAGAAGGGATACGATGTAAGGATATCCAAGCATTTTCTGTTCAATACCATCCGGAATCCAGTCCCGGACCCCATGATAGTCACTATTTATTTCAGCAATTTATTGATATGATGAAAAATGCCGAAAAGAACTGACATTCAATCAATTCTTATTATCGGTGCTGGCCCCATCGTTATCGGTCAGGCTTGCGAATTTGATTATTCCGGCACACAAGCCACACGAGCCTTGAAAGAAGAAGGATATCGCGTGATTTTGGTGAATTCCAATCCTGCGACCATTATGACAGATCCGGACTTGGCCGATGCAACATATATTGAACCTATTACGGTAGACTATATCACGGCTATCATAAAAAAAGAGAAACCGGACGTCATTCTGCCCACTGTAGGGGGCCAAACGGCTTTGAATCTCGCTATGGATCTATCTAAAGAAGGCATATTGGAAAAATATTCTGTCCAATTAATTGGTGCTCAAGTTGATGCGATTGCCAAGGCGGAAGATCGAGAGTTATTTAAAAAAGCCATGGATGCCGTTGGGATCGATACCGCGAAAGGGGGGTTTGTTCATTCCTGGCAGGAAGCAAAAGTATTAATGAATGATTTGCAGTTTCCCATTATTATCCGTCCTTCATTTACACTTGGAGGCACGGGTGGATCCGTTGCATATAACTATGACGAATTCAGAGAATTACTGGAGAATGGATTGAATGCCAGCCCCATTACGGAAATTTTAATGGAAGAATCTCTTTTGGGTTGGAAGGAATTTGAGATGGAAGTCATTCGAGACAAGGAGGACAATGCCATAATCATTTGTTCCATAGAAAATATTGATCCCATGGGGATCCATACCGGAGATTCTGTTACAGTTGCGCCGGCGATGACGTTGACGGACAAGGAATATCAACAAATGCGAAATTGGTCCATCCAATGTCTAAGAACTATTGGCGTTGAAACCGGTGGATCCAATGTTCAGTTTGCGGTAAATCCTGAAAATGGGCGCATGATTATTATTGAAATGAATCCAAGAGTGAGCCGTTCATCCGCTTTGGCATCCAAAGCAACTGGATTCCCCATTGCAAAAGTGGCGGCGAAACTGGCTGTAGGATATACACTGGATGAATTACCCAATGATATTACAGGGAAGACATTAGCAGCTTTTGAACCCACTATAGATTACATTGTTACAAAAGTTCCGCGGTTTGATTTCGAGAAATTTCCATCAGCGACTGGCCATTTGGGTGTGCAGATGCAAAGCGTTGGAGAAGTTATGTCCATCGGGCGAACATTCCGCGAGAGTTTACAGAAAGCATTTCGTTCATTGGAAGTGGGATTGGATGGATTGGAGCCAAAACCGTTGGCGGAAGGAGATCCAGACGTCAGTCGAGCCCGCCACTTGGATATGTCCACTTTGCGATATGGAACTGCCTTTCGTCTATTGAAGATACGTCAGGCATTTTTGGAGGGACAATCCGTTGAAGAAATATTTAACATTACGAAAATTGACCCGTGGTTTTTGAAACAAATAAATATATTAGTAGAAATGCGTGATTCGACTCTACGGGAACTAAAACATAACGGTTTTTCCGATAAACAAATCGGGCAAATATTGGATAAAACAGAAATGGATGTCCGACAACAACGAAAAAAAGAAAAAGTATTCCCATCTTACAAAGTGGTTGATACATGTTCAGCCGAGTTTGAAGCTAAAACGCCATACTGCTATTCCACATATGATGAGGAAAATGAGATTATGCCATTGGATGGGAAAAAAGTCATCATCCTTGGTGGCGGCCCCAACCGAATAGGGCAGGGAATTGAATTTGATTATTGCTGTGTCCAGGCTGTTTTTGGGCTTCAGGATTTGGACTATAAAACAATTATGATTAATTGTAATCCGGAAACGGTAAGCACGGATTTTGATTTGGTGGACAGACTCTATTTTGAACCTGTAACATACGAGGATGTCTTGAATATCGTTGAATTTGAAAAACCGGATGGCGTTTTAGTTCAATTTGGTGGTCAGACACCACTCAAGATTGCAAATGCACTAGCGGATGCCGGTGTTCCCATTATTGGCACTTCGCCTGAAAACATTGACTTAGCGGAGGATCGTGAAAAGTTTGGTCAAGTATTAGATAAATTAAATGTGACCTGCCCCAAATACGGCACTGGAAGAACGCTTGATGAGGTGGTATCCGTGGCAGAGAAAATAGGTTTTCCCATACTGGCAAGGCCCAGTTATGTATTAGGTGGACGTGCCATGGAAATTGTGTATTCCAAAGAACAATTGATTGATTATATTGCAAGATCTGCCGATGTAACTGAAGGGCATCCGATTCTCATTGACGAGTTTCTTGAAGATGCATTTGAGTTTGATGTGGATGCTCTTTGTGATGGAGAGTCGATTCACATTGGAGCCGTCATGCAACACATTGAAGAGGCGGGAATTCATTCCGGCGATTCGGCTTGTGTTCTTCCACCTTATAAAATCACGATCAAAGCCATGGAAGAAATCATTCGAATTACAAAAGATCTTGCACTTGAATTAAATGTAATCGGTTTAATCAATCTGCAGTTTGCCTTTAAGGATGGACAGGTATATGTGCTGGAAGTCAATCCTCGTGCAAGTAGAACCGTTCCATTTGTAAGTAAGGCAACTCATGTTCCATTGGCACGAATCGCGGCAAAATTGGCTGTTGGGTCAAAACTCAAAGATATGGATCTAAAACCTTGGGACAAGATCCATCATATTGCAGTGAAGGAAGCTGTTCTTCCATTCAATAAATTTCCTGAAGAATCTATTTTTTTAAGTCCGGAAATGAAGTCTACCGGTGAAGTGATGGGAATCTCAAATACTTTTGGCGGATCATTTCTCAGAGCCACGATCAGTGCAGGGAGCGATCTCCCAGAAAGCGGAAGAATATTTTTATCAATAAATGATCAGGATAAAATAAATGCGATTCCCCTTGCTCGAGATTTTTTTGAGATGGGATTTGGACTTGTTGCGACATCAGGGACAGCTAAGGAATTGAATCGAAATGGAATTCCTGCAGAATCCATATATAAAGTCGGTGAAGGACGTCCGAATATTGTAGATGGTATAAAGAATGGTGAAATCAATCTCGTGATTAATACGCCTTTAGGTGCTCAATCCCGTTATGATGAAGAATCCATTGGGCGCACTTGTATTCATAAAGGGATTTTAGCCATCACCACTTTATCTGGGGCTAGTGCTGTTCTACGCGCCATCCGGTTGAATCATCAGGGAATAAAAGTCAAATCAATTCAGGAATATCATGCCTAAACTTCTAGGTGACTTATTCTGAAATTATTCATAAGTATTTTTTATATTTCGCAATCAAATTAATAATGAAGTGATATGAAACCTGATAATTCTGCTAATCCTGAAAAAGACATAGAAGAATCGCTCCCACATTTAGATAAAGTTTTGCATGCGAATCGAGAACTCTATGATGAACTGAATAAATTACCGGAAATTGAGGCAATTCAAGCTGTAGACGATGAGGAAAAAGAGGCAGATACAAAAAAACGGCCATCTGCCCTATTAATTTTTTTCGATAAACTCAACTCCATTTACACGACAAACGAACTTGTACGGTATGCGTCTTGGGCCATGGTTTTAGTGTTAATTTCAACCACATTTTTGACCATCGTTGAATATGACATGTTTAAAGGAAGTGTTGCAGAACATACAGATAACACTTTCAAGTTTGGTGGTAGTGAACCAAACTGGCTGGATACGTTTTTTCATACCTTTTGGTGGTCTGTCGTAACGTTCACTACAGTCGGGTATGGAGATGTGAGCCCTATTACGCATCTTGGAAAATTTTTCACAATCGTTATTATGCTCCTAAATTTTGGCATTGTGACATTGTTAGGCGGTGCTGTTGCATCCGTTCTGGTTGAACAAAGACTAAAAGGAGATAAGCCCTTGGACGAAAGTAAATTTAACGGCCATTTGGTCATTGCAGGATGGAATCATTTCGTCCCATCCATTTTAAAGCTGATTGATGCGAATCTTGATGCCGCATCTGTGATTATATTGGTGAATGAAACGGAAAAAGAAATAGTATCAAGGGGAACCACAGGGTTCAACAGATTGGATATCAGTCATATTTCGGAAAATTTCACTCAGGAAGCCGTTTTAAGGAAAGCATTTCTAAACAAAGCCAGTACGTTTATGATTCTTCCAGATAGTTCCGGCCTTCTTCCTCATGAAGAACCAGATGAGGACAAAACGGTTTTAACTTGTCTGACCGCTAAAGCCATTGCGGAATCATGCAATGTAGTTGCTCATGTCATCAATTCAGAAAATGTGTCCCACCTTCAAAGAGCGAACGCGAATGAAATTGTTATTCCTGATGAACATGTTCCTCATTTATTGGCCAAACATGTTACAGATCCTGGTGTGCCCCAGCTTTTTGATTCATTGATTCTTGATGAGGAAAAGGATAAAGGCATACAGGAAGTCTTAATTCCAAAAAGTTTGCGTACTCAAACACACAATAAGATTTTTGCGTATTTTAAATTCAAGCATAACTGGCTTTTGGTTGGGTATGCGATCCGGAAGTCTGGTTTTAGTCTTGAAGAACAAATGGGTGAAAGCGGAAGTCCTCTGATTCGTAAGATGATTACGGAACAATTGGATGATGCTGGAATTAATCTGACTAGCGATGAACATGTTATTGTTGAAATCAATCCACAGGATGATTATGTGATTGATGAAAAACACAGTGCATTGGTGTTGAGGTAAATCATGCACCCCACTCCAGAACAAATCCAAAAAATAAATCATTTCAGTAAAGTCTCAATTGAATTATGTGAAAAAATAGCTTCAGTGGCTGAGATTAAAACCTGTGCTCCAAAAAAGGCATTGCTTAAAGAAGGGGACACAGGAGATACCATGATCCTTGTATTTCAAGGGCAGGTTGAGGTCTCAAAGGATATGATGGTAAAAACGGCAAGTGGCGTTACCACGACTCGGAAATCGATTATCAGACTAGAAACTACCGATCCGCCCCCGGAATCAAAACCGGTATCGGAATCGACGGTTGCAGTTGTGCAAGCTCCTGCGTTCGGTATTGGTGAGTTTTCCCTTGTGTTGGATGATGCGATCCGAACGGCAAACGTTCATTCCATGACACCTGTAAAATATGGTGTTTTAAAATTGGAAGATTTTACGAATTTGGTGAAACAGAATCCTGAGATTGGCGGCCCTGTTTATTTTGAAGTCGCTAAAGCAGCCGTGAAGAATTTAGCGACTGCAAGTGCTGACATTTCAAATTTGACTCAGGCATTTATATTCACTGTTACACGGTAAAAAAGGTATCCAAAACCACCAATTTCAATCCATCAAACCTGGATTTTTAACTTTTCATTGGACTTAGGTTTATTTATCTCAAGATCCAATTCCAATATTTTTATGGCGTTTTGGATTAACAGTACTTCATTTTCATGAATGAACTCATCAGCATTTGCAATATCAATGAATGCATTTATGAGTTTTGTTAGTTGATCCGAATCATCACCCGATGAATCCTTAATGTTCAAAAGCGACTCTTCGAATTGCTTCTGTCTAGCCTCTTCCTTTTTCAACTCTATAAATTTTTCGGTCGTTAATCTAAAATCGCTGTTGAAGCTATCATCAGATACGCCTTTTACAAGTTCCCCAAAACTTTCATAAATAACGTCTTTTTCCGATTCGTCAATTTCCTGATCAGCGAAAAAGGCAATACAAAGAAGTGTATAAAGCATGTCATGATCAACAGTCCAGTCTAATGGTTTTTCTTCTTCAGATTTTTCACGGGCTGATATTTTTCGCTGTAGATCTTCCAACCGTTCCTTATCAGCCTCATTCAGATACCCATCCTGTTTCAGTCGCTTTTGTAGGAGTTTATCCACTTCAAGAGAAAGAAATTGGGCATCCCGCTCTAAGGCTTCCAATCGTTTATCCATAAGATCAAAAAGAAGTTCTTTAAATGGTTCCAGCTGATCTTTTTCGGGTGCAAAGTAAATATTGAGATTCCCTCTATCTGTATCTTCCCAAAATGTTGGTCCAAAAATGGATAAAAGGAAACATTGGGTATTTGCATTTTGCTTAAAAGTTTTTTCGTCGAAATAAGCCAAATCATCAAGGTAATCTTCTGCAATTGCCTTTGCAAATTCTATTTTTTCTACGGATAAATAAAACAGCGCGAGTCCAATTTGTATTCTTCGTGTTCCATTATTCCCTCCCAGAATTCCTTTGTCAACTCCATCTTTGGAATAGCCAGGTGGTTTATCCAATTGAAGAATGAGTTTCAGCAGGTCCATTTGGTCTTCAGCGTTCCATCCTGATTTGTGGATGAGAACCTGGCATTTTCTCAATTCGAAGGTGAGGGTATCCACGATGAAATATAAGGATTGATTCACTGCGGCATTTTTATAGATATCATTGGCATAAAACTTGAATTTGTCATAACAATATTTGGCCATATCGACTCTGTCCATCTTTATGTATTCCTGAATCATATTGGAATAATGAAAAGAAAGATTGTACAAATTTCGTGGTTCATTATTTTTATAGGCATGTTTCATTGCAAATCTGAATAGTGTATTAAATCGGATATTTACATTTTCCAAAATGGTATCATTTTCCATATCCAAACAGGTTATGCCGATGTCAACCAACTCAGCAGGTATGAGGGATGCAATATCAAACCGATCATTTTCGATCATTTTTATATATGAATTCCCCAGAAGGCGCAATACTTTAATTTCATAAAATGTTCGTGTGTCCGCCATTTCTTGGTATTGCACGTCAGTATAGGTCCTGAATGTTGCATTTGCTCTAATTGTGGGCGTCAGTTTAAAAAACTGATCATTAAATCCAGGTTTTTCCCTTATGTAGAGTTGGATGATTGTACTAATCTGGCGGATGATCTCGGTCTGTGTTTCTTTGAACTCCGTAAAAGCCAACAGATCATCCAATTGATCGAGTGATCCCATAATTTCTTTTTGATATTCTTCCACTATGTCGATACTATTATTCATGGCTGAATTGATCATGGGCTTTTCCATTTTATAAATAAAATTTTGAATAATTGAAGAAATGGTTGATACGACATTGCTTGTTTTAGAATATAGTAATATGTAAAAAATATAAGGTAACGTAAAAATAGAAGCTAAAAACAGATAGAAATAAGTGTTGAGAACCGAACTGGAGACACGTCCCAAAGGTTCCACATAAAACATAATCAGTACTGCGTGAAGTGAGGCAATGATTAAAAACCATACATAGATAAGGCTTAACCAATCCTTAACAAACAAATCCATCAGTTTGGGGGACGATTCAGCAGCAATGGCAATTACAATAATTAAGGTACCAAGAACCATGGCCAATACGCCGCCCCATATTTCGGGAGCAAATGTCAAATCAATACTCTCAGGGTTGCTCAGGTCAATATTGAATTTGTTTTGGAAAAAACCTCCTATTGAATCAAAGCTAAGATAAAAGACAATATCCGATAAAATAATTGCGATGAGAACTATTATAAAGGATATGAACGAGCGATATTTAAATTGAAGACTATTGAACTTTACAAGTGCAGAGTAAAAATTTTCCATAATTTATTCTAATTCAACTAGTTAAAATGGTTGAATAACCGAGCGAGAAATATGCCCGTTTGATGTCAGGTTTCAATTTGTTCATAAATTTGGTCATGGTTTCCAATAATTTTATAAGAATTGAAAATAAAAACTACTATAGAGATTGTATTGAAACAATAATCCATCTTAAAAATAAAGTTTCTGATTTCTTTCAGAAATCTTGACCTTATATCCTATGCATCCTAATTTTTGTTTATCTCTAGTCGGTGTATCTTTGTTTTTTGCACCAGAAGTCTGGAGAAAAATCGAAATAATACAAATAACATATCAATAGAAGAGGACATTATGGCAAACTGGAGTGAACATCATGATCTGGTCTATGCTTTCGTCTGTGTTTCATTTTTAGCTGACGGTGAAGTTGACGAGGCTGAAAAAGAAGCTATGAGAGGGAACGTTAAATTTATGTTGCCCTCCATTTCCGACGATGAATATAATTCTATCGAGGCTGAAGTGATTGATAAATTCATTGAACTTGGTGGTGATTCTGAAAGGATGGACCAATATGGTGCGTCTTTGGAATCTGTGAAAGGAATGTTCACTTCCGATGAAGATCGGTTTAAAGTGATAAAAAACCTAGCTTATATCGCCCGTGCAGATGAATTTATTCATGAAAATGAAATGGCGATGGTTGAAGAAGCTGCTGAAACACTGGATATGGCGGATAAAATCAATCTAGTGAAAACAGATTCCACACTTTTCGTCGATTTGAAGCATTAATATCAGATCTAACAGATGGATTGAGCAGCCCCGATTATAATAGTAGGGGCTGCCATTGTTTTAAAGCTCAGGGGAATTAAACACCATGGGAGACACGGAAAGAGATTCAACAAGGCGCTACGAAGACAGAAGGGTTGTTCATAGAAGAAAAGCACATCGTAGAAAAGAACATCAATTTATTGATGATGACAAACGCTCTACTGTTGATCAAAGGCAAGGATACCAGCGATCGGGTAACCGTAGAGGCGGTGAAGAGCGCCGGCATTAAAATTAAAAAGGGCGGTTTAGACTGCCCTTTTTTTCTTATTATTGATTTTATATATTAATTTAGCAATAAGCTCTTTCCATTCCGGAAAGAAAATTATTTAAAGCATGGAGAGCTTCTTTGACCGCTGATAACATTTCAGCATGTTTTTCTTCATCATCGTTGAGTTCAGCGATTAATTTACGAATAACCTCACGATGCCATTTGTCTGCATGGATATGGACAGTGAAAAATTTTAGTGTATTTTCATCTTCTATTCCATAGAATTTCTGTAGTCCTTCTTTTTTTGTCTCGGATATCTCTGGTTGCATAGACTCATAGCAATATAAAGCTGCAAGTCCGATATGATACTGTTGATCTTTTGAAAGCTTCATGTATGTATTGACCAATTCTTGTGTCTCATCTATTCCTATGGTTTGGTTCATATTTTCTCTGGCATTACCCATGCCTTCAGCAAATCGCAGCCACAGTTCCGGATGGTTCTCATCGCCCATTTCTTCGTCCACTAGGTTTTCCAGTAATATCTGCCGTACACGAATATCATCACAATTGGTGTGGATGGATGATAGATATCTTGGAAAAGCAGACACATGTTTAAAATATTGAGCCGAATATTCTCGAATGACTTCTGTGTCTAACTCCCCAGCGCTCCATGCTTTGTAAAAAGGATGATTGAGTAAATGATTTTTTTTTATCTCAGTGTCTATTTGATCAATAAAGGATGGCGTATTCATGTATGGGTTCCTTTCGTTAAGGTTTAAAAAGTTAGCTGAGATATTAAAATATGAACCTATTAAATAAAAAGGACATAATAGGTAAATTTTGTATTATTAACGATGTTTAAAATTATAATCTATTGAATCGTGAATACAGCAGTTAAACGGGTAGCATTCCATACGATGGGATGTAAACTTAATTTTTCGGAAACAGCTACTATTTCCCGTGATTTTATATATCATGGTTTTGAAAAGGTCGAATATCAGGAAGAAGCAGATATCTATGTCCTGAACACTTGTTCGGTAACGGAAAATGCTGACAAAGAAGCTCGAAAGCTTATTCGTCAGGCCAAGCGTCGGAATCCCCATTCCTCCATTGCCGTCATTGGTTGTTATGCCCAGTTAAAGCCTAAGGATATTGCCGCTATGAATGGAGTGGACATTGTGCTGGGCGCAGAAGAAAAATTCAATCTGTTAAAGTATTTGAATCATAACGGTCTCAACGGAGCCGCTACCGTGATTCAATCGGAAATAGATAATGTGCACAAATTTACACCATCCTATTCATCAGGTGAGCGGACACGATCATTTGTAAAAGTTCAGGACGGATGTGATTACACATGTTCATTTTGTACGATTCCATTGGCTAGAGGCGAGAGCCGAAGCGACACCATCGAAAACACCATGAAGATGGCGAAAGAAGTAGCTGAAACCGATTCCCGTGAGATTGTACTCACGGGTGTGAATATTGGCGATTTTGGCAAAGGGACTGAAGAAACTTTTTTTCATTTGATCCAAGATTTGGATATGTTGGATGGAATCGACCGGATCCGCATTTCATCCATTGAGCCTAATTTGATTACCGATGAAATTATTGAATTCTGTGCTTCATCGAAAAAGTTCATGCCCCATTTTCATATCCCGCTCCAGTCCGGATCGGATAAAATATTAAGCGCAATGCGTCGAAGGTATAATCGAATGTTTTATGAAAATCGCATTAAAAAAATAAAATCCATCATACATCAAGCCTGTATCGGCGCGGATGTGATAGTGGGATTCCCTAGTGAGACAGACACTGATTTTTTAGATACCTATAGTTTTTTGAATGAAATGGGTATTTCGTACCTCCACGTGTTCACATACTCTGAGCGGTACAATACAGATGCAGTTGAAATAAGTGGGGCCGTATCCAAAGAAAAACGGGCAGAGCGGAGTAAAATGCTCCATATTCTATCGGATAAGAAAAGGCGGTATTTCCACGATCAATTCGTTGGGCATAACCGGCCAGTTCTTTTCGAACATAAAAAAAATGGGAAAATAATTGGACATACTGATAATTATATTCAGGTACAGTTAGATGGTGATGATGATCTTATTAATACCATTCAACTTGTTAAATTGACGAAAAATCAGGGTTCAATAATCGAAGGTCAATTAAGTTAATTATTTTTAATTTTTCCATTGTGTTAATTGTCCCATGATTCGTCTTGAAAGCCTTTCCAAATCCTACCCGGATGGCGAATTATTCTCCAATGTAAATATCTCCATAAAGAAAGGAATGCGGGCAGGCCTTGTGGGTCCTAACGGCTCGGGGAAAACCACTTTACTTCGGCTTATGCTTCAAAAAAAATCCCCCGATTCTGGAAGCGTTCAAAAAGATAAATCTATTACTATCGGTTATCTGGCTCAAGACATTGTGGTTGGAACAAATCTCTCCATATTGCAAGAAGTAATGGGAGCTTATCCGGAAGTGCGGGAGATCGAAGGGAAAATGCTGGTGTTATCCAATGCCATTGCTAATGATCCTGAGAATATGGAATTAGTGAATCAACTAGGGGAAGTACAAAACCGCTTTGAAGCTTTAGGTGGCTGGACTCTGGAAGAAAAGGCGAAAAAAATTCTAAGCGGTTTAGGATTCTCCGAAGACAAATTCAGTGATCCCATGGATGTTTTTTCCGGTGGATGGCGGATGCGGGTTGCATTGGCGGCGATCTTGCTGCAAGAACCGAACATATTATTTCTTGATGAACCCACAAACCATTTGGATCTTGAAGCCACCATTTGGCTGGAATCTTTTTTGTCGGAGTGGAAAGGTGCCATGGTCATGATCAGTCACGATCGTGCTTTTTTGGATCGTTCTGTGAACCAAATCCTTGAGATTGACCTGAAAAAAATTACTCTTTATCACGGGAATTATTCAAAATATAAAGAAGAGAAAGCTTTACGTATGGAGCAGCATCGGAATGCTTACCGAAATCAACAAAAGCAGATCAAAGACACAGAGCGATTCATTGAGAGGTTTCGGTATAAGAATACAAAAGCAACACAGGTTCAAAGCCGGGTAAAGATGCTGGAAAAAATGGAAAAGATCGAAGAGCCAACGGAAGATAATCGAACCATCAATTTGATGTTGCCCCAACCAAGTCGTCCGCCGTTGAATGTGGCGTCCTGCCGAAATGTGACCAAGCATTACGGTGATATAGAAGTATTCAATAATATGGATTTGGAGATAGAACGGGGACAGAAGTTCGGATTGGTGGGACATAATGGTGCTGGTAAATCGACCTTACTAAAAATGTTGGCAGGCGTAGAGCCGGTCACATCAGGTGCTGTTCGGATTGGCAGTCATGTGGATCGTGCCTATTATGCCCAGCATCAATTGGAAACACTGGATCCGGAAAACACGGTATTTGAATCCATTCAAAAAGTGAGTCCCGGTTGGAGCGAAACGGAAATGAGAACTTACTTGGGCAGTTTCATGTTCACAGGAAATGAGATTGAAAAATTTGTAAAGATCCTGTCAGGTGGAGAAAAAGCGAGAGTTGCTATGGCACGGATGTTAGTGAAACCATCCCATTTATTATTATTGGACGAGCCTACCAATCATATGGATATATTGACACGCAATGTGGTGGAAACAGCCTTGAAGCAATTCACAGGCTCCATTGTTTGTATTTCTCACGACCGCCATTTTCTGAACAATGTGACCAACCTTACCTGTGAAGTAGGTGGTGGCGGTATCCGGATGTTTGAAGGGAATTATGATTATTACACATGGAAAAAAGAATCGGAATCATCAAACAAGCCCGAAAACAAAAAACAGAGAACTCCAAGCAAGGGAAAGTTAGATTATCAAGAGCGAAAGAAAATCCAAAACAGATTGTCGTGGATCAAAAGACGATTTAAATCCATTGAAAAAGAATTAGAAAAACACCGTGCCGTCACCCTGAACCCCGAAAATGTGGACGATTATGAAAAACTTCAAAAAGCAATGGAAACTATGACAGTGCTAGAGGCTGAATATTTGGGATTGATGGAAGAGCAAGAATCTCTTCAATGACATTACATGTTTAATCTTTGTATTCATCAATAATCGGGCAGGTACAGATTAGGTTACGATCTCCAAATGCATTATCAATTCTTCCGACCGTTGGCCAGTATTTAAATTGCCTAAGCCAAGGGGCTGGATAAGCCGCTTGCTTACGATCATAGGGATGATTCCAATCGTCGGAAGCAACATGTAGTGCTGTATGAGGTGCATTTTTTAATGGATTGTCTTCCGCGTCCAATTTACCATCCATCACATCTTTGATCTCATTTTTAATGAAGATCATCGCTTCACAAAAACGATCCAGCTCTGCTTTGGATTCGCTTTCGGTTGGTTCGATCATAAGCGTGCCTGGTACAGGAAAAGACATTGTAGGCGCATGAAAACCGTAATCCATGAGCCGTTTGGCTACATCCTCATCGGATATTTCGGATTCCTTTTTCAAATCCCGTAAATCAATAATGAATTCGTGGGCATTATATCCACTGATGCCACGGTAAAGGACAGGGAAATGATTTTCCAGTATGTCCACCATGTAATTGGCGTTCAGGATTGCAACTTGTGTGGCTTTTTTAAGACCATTCTCGCCCATCATAACAATATATGCCCATGAAATTGGAAGGATGCTGCTACTTCCAAATGGCGCGGATGAAACGGCGGTAATTTTTTTTTCTCCGCCTATTTTAATTTTAGAATGTCCAGGTAAAAATGGCGCTAAATGATTTTTACAAACGATGGGTCCCATTCCTGGTCCCCCCCCGCCATGGGGAATACAAAAAGTTTTGTGAAGGTTGATGTGCATAACGTCGCTGCCAAAATCACCTGGTTTACAAAGCCCTAACATTGCATTCAGGTTGGCCCCGTCCAAATATACTTGGCCACCATTGTTATGAATAATTTCGCAGATTTCTTTAA
>CAYNPR010000006.1:0-19309 GCA_964399115.1 uncultured bacterium
CCGAAACCAACCGGCTCAGACCTTTGTTTACCAAAATGGGAGAGTTTGTGTTTTAAACTCTCTTGCTCCGGAGGAGGGACTCGAACCCCCGACAAAGTGGTTAACAGCCACCTGCTCTACCAACTGAGCTACTCCGGAATTAATTAATTGAAAAAAGCTGGGGAATTTAGGTTCATTGCTAAATGGGTCAAAGTTACAATTCCTTCTCGGTAATTAATTTATAATTTTGATCAAACCTACCGCTTTCCTCATGAATTTTAGTGATATAAACTATCCCATCATCATTATGGGGTTCACCAAAAACCGAATGAACTGATTTAAGCCCTCCGAGCCATTTCCTTTCATCTGATAAATAGACCAAGTCACCCACATCTGCACCCATGAGATCCATATCGATGATGGAAAAACGAACAATATCTTCCTCCCCCTCTTCCGCAACCCATTTAACGGCAATGGCTTCACCCGGCCGATCGTTAGGCGGACCACCTTTAAAAAATCCTCTTGCTTTATCCAATGACCAGACTGTCAATCCCTCGGTCTTTTGTTCTGTCGGCGGGGTCGTTAAAAAGCCAACGATAACGCCACAACCAGCACAAACCAGCGTATTGTAAAGGGCCCGGATATAGGAATAAGGACGATCCGGGTTAAACTCAATGCCATGATCAAAAGGCGAAATGAATATTTGTGGATACTTGCTTCCTATCCACATCAACAAAGCTCCACCCAAAAATGTGGCAAAAGCGGCTGGTGTTGAATATCGTTTCCAGAATATTCCCAGGAAGATGGCAACAACCAACGGTGGAGTCATGGTACTATGGAAAAATCCATGTGCTTCGTAGAGCGTGGGAAAATTTTCAAAAAAGACAGTACTGGCCGCACCCAAAACAGTTGCACCAGCGGAAACGATCATTGCAACCTTCAAGTAATGTTTATCATCACGGTATTTTACTATAGGCCGATAGACGTCATTTATAACAACAGCAGCCACTGCATTAATCAAGGTGTCTACCGTCGACATAAGTGCAGCAGCCACAGCAGCGATCACAAAAGCAAATACAACTTCACTTCCTGTAATCAAATAAGCGACCTGCGTAAATACATGATCCAGTTTTGTCGCCGCATTCCATTTCTCTGGCGTGACAATGCTGATTGCCTTACCAATCCAGCCAGCGTTTGAAACCACAATGGTTGAGATTGGCAAAAGCAAAAGAACGTTAAATGCAGCTGCTTTCCGACCTTCATGAACGGATTTACACGCCATGAATCGCATGATCAACCCCTGATTCATGAAAAGGAATCCCACGGAACCCGCGACACCATCCTGCCAGAAAATGCCTACAAAATTGAAATTTGGTGGGTGATTAAAATCAGCTAACGGCAATTTGAATTCCGGAGACAATGCATTCCAGAATACGGATATGCCACCGATGTACTTTATCCCCAGAACAAAAACCAGGATCCCTGCAAATAAAAGAATGAACCCCTGCGCCAGATCAGTAAAGATCACGGCGGTTTGCCCACCAAAGGTAATGTAAATACCTGAAATGATTGCCACTATAAATATAATGGTGTAAAGATCCCAGCCAATAAGGGGTTCAAGCGTTTTTCCCATAGTAAGAAATCCGATGGCAATGTAACCGATCATATATCCAAGAATTGCAATCGTGGCTAGTATGCGTACACCGGGATTAAACCGTTTTTCGAAATAATGTGGGATTGATCTAATTTTTGTGTAATAAACAATAGGCAACCAACCGAACAAAAACATAGGGAGGAAAAACCAGTCGTTCATATAGGTCATAGTAGAGGAAAAACCATGTTCATAGGCTTTTGCGGAATATTTTAAAAAGCTATGGCTCCCAACTCCCGTCGCTACAATGGACATGGTGACCAACCACCATGAAAAACGACGACCGCTGAAGAAAAAATCCTGTGTTGTTTTATTATACCTTGCGAAAAAAGAGCCAAATCCCAGGATAAGGGTAAAATAACCTAAAATAATAATCCAAAAAAGGGTCGATGTTTGGATAACAGCGTCCACTACAGAAATCTCTTAGGCTTTTTAAATAAAGTAATGATCAAATTAATGGACATGGCCAACATGATTATGCCAACCAACACCACAAAACGATATTCTCCCAAAGCGGCAAACATGAACAGACCATGGATACCCATGTAATAAAGAAAACCAAAAATTAGAATGTGAAACCACTCTTTATGCCGTTTTTGCTCTTTCTTCAACGATCTGGCTTTCAAAATGATAAACATCCCTATCAAAAAGATGGCACCGCCAACACCATACAAATAAATGTAGGGAAGCCAAGTTCGACTAAAATCCAGCATTATGCAATCTCATTGATTTCATTGAATTTGGGTTTCAATAAATCCCAGGATTCCTGCAACCCTTCTACGATGACTCTTGTTCCTCCTGTGACGGGCATAAAATTTGTATCACCTGTCCATCTCGGCACAATATGATAATGTAGATGTTCTTCAATGCCCGCGCCGCCCGCCTTGCCAATATTTGCACCAAAATTGTACCCTTCAGCATTAAACGTCCTGCTAAGAATACTCATGGATTTATTTGCCATGTCCATGATTTCTGAATTACACGCAGATGAAAGGTCATCAGTCTCGGAGGTATGTTGGTAGGGAGAAATCATTAAATGCCCATTGGAATAAGGGTACAGATTCATAAGAACAAAGGCTTCTTTTCCACGATATAAGACAAGGTTATTACGATCATTTATCTCTTGGGATTTTTTACAAAAAATACACCCATCTTCTTTCGGGGAACGAATATATTCAATCCGCCAAGGTGCCCATAGTTTATCCATCCCGGTTCGGTTTAATCTTCCTCATTTTTTTTTGATACCGAAATTACTTTGTTTTCATATTCTTTTGGCATTTTCTCATAATGGCTAAACTGTTCAGAATGAATCCCTCGTCCTCCAGTCAAAGACCGAACCGTCGTTGCATACTTATTCAGTTCCGATTGAGGCACCTGTGCCCTGATAACCTGAAAGCCACCGTCTGTATCAATACCCATAATTTTGCCTCGTTTACCTGAAATATCCCCCATGATATCCCCCATGAATTCTTCCGGTATCTTCACTTCTATATCCAAAATGGGCTCCAACAAACAGGGTTGTGCACTTATAAACGCTTCCTTAAACGCATTTTTCCCGGCAGTTTGAAATGCGATATCCTTTGAATCAACGGGATGCATTTTCCCATCGTAAAAATCAATTACAACATCTACAACGTTATATCCCGCAAGGATTCCATTGCCGCAAGCGGTATTTACTCCTTTCTGTACGGATGGGACAAAAACACGGTCCACATTTTGTCCCACCAGCGAATCCTTAAAATTAATTCCATCACCGCGTTTGTTTGGCTCGATACGCATCCAGACCTCTGCAAATTGACCCGCCCCACCTGATTGTTTCTTGTGGCGGTATTTCGATTCGCCATTACCAGAAATGGTTTCACGAAAAGGAACTCTTGTTTCTTCAAGTTTAATATCTATATCAAAGCGACGTTTGAGTCGTTCAGTCGTGACGGTAATGTGCAGTTCCCCCTGTCCGGATATAATCGTTTGTTTTACCTCACTGTCGACACGATAAACAAATGTTGGATCTTCCTCATGGAGAGTACCAAGACCAATGGCCAATTTTTCTTCATCCCCTTTTGCCGTCGGAGAAATAGCCGCATGAATGTTTGGGTTGGGAAGTTCCAGTTTTGGCATTTTCACCCGTTGCCCAGAGCAGAGCGTGTTTCCAGTATGGGTATCCTTCAGCTTTACCACTCCGCCAATGTCACCTGCAAATAACTCCGTGACTTGTGTCCGATTCTTTCCATTCAAAATGAACATTTGACCAAATCTTTCACTGGTTTGGCGGTTTGTATTATAATAATCTTTTCCAGTTTTCACTGTACCGGAATAGACCCGAAAAAGCGATAATTCGCCTACATGAGATCCAGCCATCGTTTTAAAAACCTGGAGCACGGTATCTGAACCATCCAAAGATATGTCTAACTCATTTCCTGCCTCGTCAAATGCATTAACCGTTTTTCTGTCATCAGGAGATGATCCATACTTACTGATAAAATCACAAACTCTGGCAACACCAACATTGGATGTGGATGAGATACAAAATAATGGGATAAAAGTCTGATCCTGGATGGCTTGATGGATACCGCCTCTCATCTCATCTTCCGAAAGGTCTCCTTGTTCAAAGAATTTTTCCAGTAATGAATCATCCGATTCCGCTACGTATTCTATCAATTCTTCATGTAATTCGTTTACGCGGTTCTTCAAATCTTCAGGCAGTTCACTTTCCTCCATCCTTCCTGAACTATCCGTCTGGTACGTAATGAGTTCACTTCGCAGCACATCGACGTTTTGATTATAACCGGGCCCCGGATTGACCGGTATTTGCATAGGGAAAACATTGTTGCCGAATTGGGTTTTTGCTTCTGCAAGAATTTTTTCGAAACTTGCATGCTCCCGATCCATTCCATTTATAACCAAAACTTTGGGGATACCAAGTTTGGATGCATGATTCCACATAGTTTCAGTTCCCACCTCTACACCATTCACTGCATGAATGGTTAAGACTGCCATATCCACAACACTGAGTGAACCAAGGGATTCACCAATAAAATCAGAATATCCAGGTGCATCAATGATGTTAAATTTTTTCTCCACCCATTCCATGTGGAGCGGAGTGGCATGGATGGAAATCTGCCTTTCTTTTTCTCCGGAATGATAATCGGAAATAGTGGTTCCTGATTCGATTGTTCCAAGGCGATTTATTTCTCCTCCCAGCTTCAGCATGGCTTCGGCTAAGGAGGTTTTGCCAGATGCCCCATGACCTACTATCGCAAAATTCCTAATATCTGACGAATGGTATTGTTTCATACATTAACCTCTATAAATTCTTTTTGACGTTAGAAGAAAGGGGGCTGAACGTAACCTCACACTTTGAGTAAAATCAAGGAAATTAAAGTAGCAAAGATCGGGTATCCTCAATGAAGGCTCTTAAAGCAGGTATAACATAAAATTCTTCCAAATTGTAATCTAGAAAACAGGTTGCAAGCACCTTTAGCCTTTGTTCAATGGGCTTATGTTTATTGACTACGATAACCTTTTCGTCATTCAAGACACATGTACCGCCGGTGAAATCTCCCTTCCCGGTTATAATCTTCACTCCTAAGCGCTGACCCAATTCTTCGAAAGCTTCATAAAGTTTTTCTTTTTTCATCATATCAAATGGTCTTTTTTATTTTTCTTCAAGAACTCAACCAAGGCCTTTACGTCTTCCACTTGATCTCTTGGAACCACAAGAGTGGCATCGTCCGTATTGATGACAACCAAGTCACTGGTCCCAAGTACGGCCGTAAATCGTCCATTTGATTGGATAAAATTATTTTGACCACCCAAGACTTTCCCGTGCCCACGAACGACATTTCCTTTTTTGTCTTGTCTTAAAACGTCATAAAGGGCATTCCACGATCCAATGTCATTCCATGAAAAATCACTGCTTACCACATAAATATTGTCCGCTTTTTCCAAAAGGCCATAATCAATGGATTCTGGTTCGATGTAATTCCACAAGTCATTAAACTGAATACCCTTTTGCATTTTTTTACCGATGCCTTCCAAAACTTCGAAAAGCTCCGGCATGTGTTTCTCAAGTGATTTCATCAGCGTACTCACCCGCCAGAAGAAAATACCCGAATTCCACAAAAAATCACCACTTGCTAAAAATCGCTTCGCCAGTTCCTTATGAGGTTTTTCCGCAAATGTTTTAACGCGATAGGCATCAAGATGATCTTCTTCACTAATTTCATTCAATTGGATATATCCGTAGGCTGTGGAAGATTTGGTGGGCTTGATGCCAATCGTCACCAGATTTTCATCTTTTTTAGCAATACGGTCAGCTGCGTACACTGCTTTTTGAAATTTTCTGTGTCCCACAATAATATGATCAGCCGGGAAAACGCCCATAACTGAATCCGGATCGGTAAGATTCAAAAAAGCGCCAACGATTCCGATGGCAGGTGCAGTGTTTTTCCCGGAGGGTTCCACAATCACATTTTTTGGTTCGATCCCGGTTATGTCATTAATAATGGAGTCACGGAGATCTTTGCGGGTGATAATATAAATATCGGTTACTTTCTTAATTTTCTTGAGCCGATCAACCGTCATCTGCAGCATGGATTGGTCGCCGATGATATTGAGTAGCTGTTTCGGTCGGTTATGGCGACTGTATGGCCAAAACCGGGTCCCGCTTCCCCCTGCAAGAATCAAACATTTCATTTTATGGTCATTTCTCCATATTGATTTGATTTAATTCCAAATCCCAGTTTGCACGAATCTTTACGGTATCGGGATATAAATAAAACCATTCGGATGGACGATAGGGAGACAGGTTACCAAAAGAATACCGATTGTCACCATCAGAGTCCTTGAAAAAAGATAAAAAATAATTTCCTTCCGGTAAACGATTCATATCAAATGTTCCTTCGGAATTTACGACGGTTCTGAAAATTTGGGGTTCCTTTTCCATGGATTCCACCTCTGCAACCACTCTTTCACGGACAGATTCGGTCGTTTGGCCAATCAATTGCCCGAATCCCTGATATTCACTTGTTTTAAACAAATATTTTCCAACTGAGTCCTGGAGAGTCCTCCCAAAAACAGGGATTAAACTATCCCTACGAACTTGAAGCGTATATTGAGCATTTGGTTCCCAGTTCATCTTAGGTTCCAACCGTGCAACCAAAGGCGTTTCCCAGTTCACGAGGAAGGGAACCAACACCGTATCCTGCATCAATTGAAAAGAATGAACACTTTGAGTGACATCAATCAATTTTGAAAAAATAATACCCAACGGGACAGTACGATCTTCTTCGATAGTATGAATATGATTGTTTTTCGGAGATTTGATTTCTAAATATGTCGTATCACGAGTTGTATCCACTTTTACTTTGATCATACCCGAATCGATCAGCGTTTCCTCCCCCTGGACCAAACTGTTAATCCCAAGAGTAACAAAGTCCAGATCGTCAAGTCCCTGCATGACAATATGCAAAACGGATTCATCCATAGGATCCAAGAAATAATCCGGCACGTGAACGGATGAATCAGGATGAATCAGTCGGAGTGGAAGTGCGTCAAACCAATCAGAAATATCCTCTGAAAAAATTACCCTGCACCAGTTGCCCGTCATCCATTCCGCTCGCAACATCCGTGTATTTCCAATCTTTTTAGGGATCCGGAAATCAACACCGGTTAATGTATCTTGATCCGTCAATTGGATGTTTGGAAACCAAGGAAGCCCATAATTCATTCTCCCAAGAACAATGGGGCGACCGGATGATGACCTGTCGACAGCAACGATTTTATATACCCCTTTGGACAAATATTTAAAATTATAATCACCCTCATTTGATGCATCTACAACATATTCCGGTTCTCTATTGTAAAATTGGCTATCATCTTCTTTATCACGAATCTTCCATAATTGGACTGCAACAGGTTTATCATAGATTACGATACCTGAAATGGACCCTCTATCAATATTGTCTCCAGTGGCAAATGCCACCTGTTCCCCCTGATTGAAAAAAACACCATGTTCGTCCTTAAGGCTGCGATCAACGACAATGATATAGGTTTGGTCTTGGGCAAGGGAATCGGGAAATTCCACATAGACTCGGCGACCTTTGTAAATGATCTTAGGCTCTTCGGAAATAATAGGCAAAACACGGATGGCTTTTTCAACCGAATTGGCATCAACGTATTCAGAAAAAACAAGTTCCACCCTGCCGCCTTCAAAGTGAACTTCTCCATCTTCCGGTATGATCTGAATAAGTTCCGGAGGCGTTTCATCCTTGGGACCGCCAGGCGGTCCTTGAATCGCCGCACAGGAATAAATATGGAACACTCCGATGAGGAGTAAAACGAGAGTCGATACAAATTTAATCAAATTCAATTCACTTATTCCGGCAATTCCAAATTTACGGGGATCTCCCGATTAAACGTCATCTCTGTTTTCGATAGGTTTAAAGTGATACACCATATCATGACTCCAGATTTATTTGCCGTCAATACAGCTTGCGCCAACTTGGGATCCCGTTCCCACATGGGACGAAACGAATTCGCATCCGGCCTTTGACATACAAAAAGTATTCCTGCTTTTTTACCGGACTCGACCAGTTTTTTCAACCCCAAGGCATGCTTTGCACCACGCTGAGTAATGGCATCCGGAAATTGAGCCACTCCATTTTCCACAAAAGTAACTGACTTCACTTCCAAGAAATAATCCATACCTGAGGGATCTTTCAACAAAAAATCGAACCGATGGTTCCCTATTGAAACTTCGGGTTTGATCAATGTAAAGCCTTCAAATATGGGCAGCGTTTCATCGTCCAATGCTTCCTTCACAAATTGATTTGGGAGTGAGGACACCAAAGAAATCAATTGTCCATTATGATTGACCATTACCGTAGTATATGCGGTTTTCCGATGGGAGTTTACTGGTGCCGGTCGCACTAACAATTTTGCTCCAGGAATCAATAGTTCTTTCAATCTCCCAGGATCGGGCAAATGGCTTTTGTGCAGTTCATCGCCGATTTTTACAAGCGTAATGAAACGGTTTGGTCGCTCAATAAATATCGCATCTATCAAAGGCCCTGCAATTTTCATAACAAAGTTTAAGATTAAGATGCATTCATTTCATCGGTTAATGATCAATTATTTGTAAATTTTTACCAAATATTACTTGGAATTTTGATCATGCAAACCTTTGCCTTACACATATGGAAATAATTAATTATGAATCCAGCAAACATATCAGAAAAGCACAATAGGAGTTGTTTTTGAAATTGACTTATTCTTGGCGCGGTTAGATGAAATTTCTTACTTACATGCTGGAAGGCGGGGCTCAAACACGGTTTGGTTTCAAAAAAGATGAATACGTCATCGATACAATTCGCGCTTCGATCTGGGCAAATGAAACTAAAGGAGATCCAAGTTTTCTCGAAATCCCTTCATCATTAAAAAGAGCTCTTCAAAATTGGGATGCCAATTCTACGAAACTAAAGGAATTGGATGCATCTTTACCGGACATGAACATCCAATCCCATTCCGGTGGTGGTAAACCCATTGCCATTCTGGAAAAAGAAGTTCAACTTTTCCCTCCCATTCCAAATCCACAGTCGTTCCGGGATTTTTATGCCTTTGAACAACATGTTAAAAATACACGAAAACTCCGAGGATTGGACATGCCTCCGGATTGGTACAAGATCGCCGTTTTCCATTTTTCCAACCCTGCGGCTTTGTACGGACACGGTGAAGAAATCCCTTATCCTAAAGGAACCGAAGAATTGGATTACGAATTGGAATTCTCCATTATCATTGCGACTGGCGGGTCTGACATCAGTCAAGAAAATGCGGATCGTTACATCGCCGGCTATACCATATGTAACGATTGGTCTGCACGAGATCTTCAGCGGAAAGAAATGGTCATGAACCTTGGTCAGGCAAAAGGAGCAGATTTCGCATCCAGCTTTGGCCCTTACATGGTTACCCCAGATGAACTGGTAGACGCCTTGGATGATAATGGGAAACTCAACCTCCGCATGACCTGTCACGTGAATGGCAAACTTCTTTCTGAAGGCAACACCAATGATTTGTATCATCCATTTGCCAAAATGATCGAATATGCATCCATGAACGCAAACCTGTTACCGG
This sequence comes from uncultured bacterium, assembly GCA_964399115.1. Taxonomy (GTDB): domain Bacteria; phylum Fidelibacterota; class Marinisomatia; order Marinisomatales; family UBA1611; genus CAYNPR01. The sequence continues at coordinate 9,761 of CAYNPR010000006.1, forward strand.
GTGATTATCTTGGGTCTGGAACAGTCGGTTCAGGTTGCATCCTTGAGCTTGGCTCGGAGAACTCCGGTGGATGGATTCAAAAAGGAGATGTGGTTCGGATGGAAATAGAACGATTGGGTGTTTTGGAAAATAAAATTGTCTAAACCAAAATTGATAAATGAAACTGATGAATTCTATCTTGGTGTGGATGCATTTAATCAGCAGGATTATAAAAAGGCTCACAATATTTGGGAACAAAGTTGGAAACGACTAAGAAATTCAGAAAATCGATTTTATTTAAAACCTTTCATCATGCTGGCTGTTTCGTATCAAAATTATTTCCATGATAAAAAGTCTGGAGGGGATTATTTATTCAAAAAGGTTCTGGATAGATTACTTGAAATTGAATCCCGACTGAGTAATTTAATCGATATAAATTCCTTAATTTTACAAATCAAGGATGCCTTGGTTATGGAAAGTTCAACAAGAAGATTTAATGGGATTCAAGTTAAAACCATGAGGATATCTTAATGTCTTTTCGTCTAAAACAACGACAAATTCCTGCATACTTTTCTCCCAGAAAAGTAGATGATGGGAATTCTCCTTATTTCTGGATCGAATTATGATTTTTGATCCAACAGAACAACGATTCCAGAACACTCACAAACTTATGATTGGTTCTATCGTACCTCGACCCATCGCATTTGTTTCCACCATTTCAAAGGATGGAAAACACAATGTAGCGCCTTTTTCATATTTCAATGGCGTATGTTCCAATCCGCCTACGATCATGTTTGCACCAGCACGTCGCGGATGGGATGGAGAAGAAAAGGACACGCTCATCAATATTCGGAATACGGAAGAATTTGTTGTTAATATCGTATCGGAAGAATTTGTCGAAGAAATGGTGGCCTGTTCTACAGACTTTGATTCAGATGTGGATGAATTTGAAATATCAGGATTAACAGCCGCCGCATCTCAGAAGATCACAGCACCAAGGGTTGAGAAAGCAAAAGTAAGCTATGAATGTAAATTAAACCAGATCATTGAAATTGGGGATGGAAAAGCTGGTAGCGGATGTGTTGTAATTGGTACTATTGTTTTATTCCATATAGATGATGAAGTATATGACAATGGAAGAATTTTACTGAATAAACTCCAACCCGTCGGCCGAATTGCTGGAAATGAGTATACACGTTTAACAAATAATTTTGAAATCATACGTAAGATCAAACCTGATAGATAAAGTATAAATGTCGGCCAGAGTGAATTGGTGGATGTATATGTGATTCAAGTAACTCAGCATAAACATGAAAACGGATCTTCATAAACGAATCTACCAAGCCCAATGTATCGGAAACGTCGAGCCGATTGAATACATGATCCCTTATCCCAGTTTACGGTCAGTAATTGAGGGGCAAAATATTAAATTCTCCAAACAGGTAATCCACGAAAAATCCGGTATCACGAACCAAAATTTTTATGAATTTGTTCAGCAAACCGCTCATTGGTTGGAAAGAATCGGGCTAAAGCCTAAAGAAAGGATCATACTACCGGAACTTGAATTTCCACAAGCCGAGATTCTTCTTTTCGGAGTTTGGAATATGGGTGCGATTGCCGTACTGCATTCGGACATACCTTTGGAAACCGTAATGGACAAATGTAAAACAAACCATGTAATTGACGCTGATATTGACCTATTTAAAACAATCGACAATTTCCCTGTTTATTTTGATCCAAAACATAAACCTCTTTTAGATGATGAGGCATTGATCACATTCGAAACAGGTGTTGGCATTCGTCTTTCACATTATAATCTACTGGTAAATGCGAATGGCGTTCAAAAAGCCACTGGATTAAGGAGCCGTACTCGGTTTTCATGTCCACTTTCAGCGAATTCATCGGCTTGGGTAGTATTAAAAGCGATCTTGCCTATTTATTGCGGATGTATTTATGATGAGGAAAATCCGGAAAGGGTCATTGCGAATACAGGTGGGGATTTTACTCTGCGAAATGATCTGGAAAACCTTTCATCATTTGGAGAAAATGAACTGGCCGTTTGCCCGGAAAATTCTGCTGTTCTTACCTTGGGGAAATCGCCACTTCATTTAACCAATCTGACCCTAAATGAAAATGCTCTGATAATCCAAGGACACTCGGTCATGATGGGATATTTGGATGATGAAATGAATGAATCGTCCTTTCTGGATAACGCTCTATGTCTCTCCATCTAAGCCAAATCATTCAAAACTTCTTGTGCATGCTCATTGGGCTTCACTTTTTCATATGCTTTTTCAATAATGCCATTTTCATCAATCAAATAGGAATATCGAAAAATACCTTCATATTCTCTCCCATACATTTTTTTCATACCGATGGCCTCATAGGATCGGATGGTTGTTTTATCCGGATCTGAAAGTAACAGATACTTAAATCCCTGCTTTTCACAAAAATTCTTCTGTGCTTTTACGGAATCGGCACTCATGCCAAGAATGACCGTATTTTTCTTTTTGAAATTTTGAAACTCATCCCGGAGTTTCTGGCCTTCTACTGTTCAGCCCGGTGTACTGGCTTTCGGATAAAACCAAAGTAATACTTTTTGTCCTTCAAAATCACTCAAACTCACGGAATTGTCATCTTGATTCTGCAGGTTGAAATCCGGTGCTTTTGTTCCTTTTTTTAGCATTTTCTACTCCTTTTATTATAAGACTTGGGACCATTTAATTCGGTCATCATCTGCAATCAGCATATCAGATACGGCAGTAATGCCTTCCTTTTGCCCTTTCCAAACCAATGAGTTTTTTGCCGTTTTGAAATCAACCCATCGGAATTCACAATGTTCTTTCGACAGCATAACGTCATCGTCATCCACTTCAATCCCAAAAACGGGGACGAGGTTTATCCGATCTCCGTGTTTCTCAAAAAATTTACCGACATGATCCGCCACGAACATCCGCATGGGCTCAAATCCTGTTTCTTCCTTTAATTCTCGAACGGCCGCTTCCCAGGCTTTTTCTCCTTCTTCAATCTTTCCGGCTACACCTTGCCAAAGATGTTCATACATTTTTGTTTTGGCTCGCTTCAGCAGAAGGAATTTGAAACTGTCTTCCACTTGGCGATAAACATATGCATCTATAACTCTGTTCAGGATTTCAGCCATTACATACCTTTTTTATTTTCAATGTCATTAAGCCAGGTTTTGGCCCAAGAATCAAAATCACCATTTCTTATCTTTTCCCGTATCGTAGCCATGAGATCATGATAATAAGACAAATTCAAAGTTGAAGCAATTCTTAGTCCCAAAATTTCATTAATATTAAAAAGGTGACGTACGTACGATTTCGAAAATATTCTGCCCCATGCATGAGAACTATTAGGGTCGATAGGAGAAAAATTCTTTTTATACTTTTCGTTCTTTATATTGATGACGCCCTCAGACGTGAAAATATGGCCATTTCGTCCATTCCGCGTTGGCACGACGCAATCAAACATATCCATTCCGCGGTGCACTGATTTGACCAAATCCGATGGTCGTCCAACTCCCATGAGATATCTAGGTTGTTCCTTGGGTAGTATCGAATCGCAAAATTCCACGGTGTCCATCATGGCATTTTTTTCTTCTCCCACCGCCAAGCCGCCAACGGCCATACCACAGATCGAATATGGTATCAATTCATCCATACTCTTTTTACGAAGTTCCTGATGGACTGAACCCTGAACAATGGGAAAAACCGTTTGTTGGTAACCATGAACCTCCGGATATTTTTTTAACCAATCCGCGCATCGTTTCATCCAGGATGTGGTTCTTTCCACAGCAATTTTCAATGTATTCAAATCAGAATCTCCTGGCGGACATTCATCAAATGCCATGATAATATCAGCACCAAGATTTCGTTGAATCTCCATGGAAAATTCCGGCGTAAACATGTGGCGGCTTCCATCCAAGTGGGATTGAAAATCCACGCCATCGTCCGTGATCTTATTCAATCGAGCCAGCGAAAAAACCTGGAATCCTCCGCTATCGGTCAGGATGGGTCTCGTCCACATATTGAATTTATGAAGCCCTCCGGCTCCTTTGACAACCTCCATTCCCGGACGTAGGTAAAGATGGTAGGTATTTCCCATAATAATTTGTGAACCCAGCCCTTCCAACTCATGAGGTGCCATTGTTTTAACGGCACCCACCGTGCCAATGGGCATAAAAACCGGTGTCTCAAGAGTGCCGTGATCCGTTTCCAAAACACCCGTTCGTGCAGATGTATTTGAATCTGAACTTTGAACTGTGAATTTCATTTATAAATGGAAGTCAGGTTGAATCCGACGAAGCAAGTACCTCATAATATTTTTTTCATATCTTTTCAAACTCAAAACAACAATTACTAAAATAAAACCTGAAAAGCATCTTTGACCGATTGAATCGGATAAAGTTTTATTTTTACTTTTTTTACTTTTTCATTCACACTGGCTTTTGGTACAATAGCTTCCTTAAAGCCCAAAGTCGCCGCTTCGCGAAGACGGTGTTCAAGATGATTAATTGAACGGACTTCCCCCGCCAAACCAACCTCCCCCAGCAAGACCACATTTTCTCCTATGGGCTTATCCATGGTGCTGGACGCTGCTGAACAAATGATGGATAAATCCGCAGCTGGATCATCTACACGAAGACCTCCCACCAAATTCACAAACACGTCTTTTGTTCCCATTGCTAGCCCCATTCGCTTTTCGAGAACCGCAATGAGCATCCCAAGACGTTTAGTGTCGAATCCATTTACGTTTCTTTGTGGTGTCCCAAAATTGGCATTCGAAACCAAAGACTGAACCTCCACCAAAATAGGTCGAGTCCCCTCCAAAGATGGGTAAATACACGTGCCCGGAATATTAATGCTTCGTTCTTTCAAAAACATTTCAGATGGATTGGAAACCTCACTTAATCCGTCTTCGTCCATGGTGAAAATCCCAACTTCATGTGTGGCGCCAAACCGGTTTTTTGCAGATCTCAGGATGCGGTGGTCGTATCGTCCATCTCCATCCATATACAGAACTGTGTCCACCATGTGTTCCAGCATTTTCGGACCGGCAATGGCGCCTTCCTTGGTTACGTGTCCCACAATCAAAATGGTCACGCCCTTATGTTTACTGACTTCCAGTAGACGCTGACCGCAATCGCGGATTTGACTGGGTGATCCAGGCAAAGAATCTAAGTCGGCATTCATGACGGTCTGGATTGAATCAATGACGACGAGTACAGGCGAAAGTCGTTCGATATGGGCAATAATCCCATCGAGATCATTCTCTCCCGACAAGTGAAGATGGTCCGGTTTTACTTTAAGACGACGGGCTCGGATCGCTATCTGGTTTTCACTTTCCTCGGAAGATACATATAAAGCTTTTCGGTTTATTCCAGAACAAACATGAAGGGCTAAAGTTGATTTTCCAACACCTGGATTCCCGCCCAATAGGACAAGAGATCCAGAAAGGATGCCGCCACCCAGAACTCTATCTGCCTCCTTCAAACCGGTTGGAATACGCTCACCGGGATCTTCACTTAAGACATCCATTAGGGATCTCGAATCGCGATATTGGATATTTCTACCGATTTTCCTAGCCGAAACTTTGAATTCAGATAAAGTCCCCCATTCATTACAAGAAGGACATTGTCCATTCCATTTGGGGAAATCATCACCACAGGCGGAGCAAAGAAAGGTGGTTTTTGTTTTTATTTTCGCCATGATGGGACTAGAAATTGTCCATCATGGTAGCGGGAATCAAGGAACGATTACCAATCCGGACCTAAAGAAAAATACCATTGGGGTTTGCCAAAGCCATCAGGATTTTTATCCCATGCTGATTCTATCTTAAGCAGGAAATAACCCAGATTGATCTTAGTGCCAAATCCAACTGTCGTTACCCAAGGTGTCATATAACTTGGAATATTGCTGCCGTATTTATCAACCATAAGATTGTAATCTGAAAATTCGCCTGAATCATCCCAGGCGGCACCAATATCCATAAATGCATGTCCCCGAATATTTCCAAAAATGACTTTTAAGGGAAACCCCAAGGCTAAATAATTGATGAATGGAAACCGAATCTCAAAGTTAAAGAGGGCAGTGTTGGAACCAAATCGTTCAGCAAACCTGGCACCCCGAAGCGGTAGAACATACTCCGTAAAATAAATATCATGAATTAAAGACGCATTGGACGTATCCAGAATTACGTCACGATAATATCCATCATCTTGATTTCCATCTGTTTCTCCACCGCCAAATAACAGGTAGGGCATTCCGCCTAAGAAAAACATCTGTTCGTCCGAGCCAAAGCTTTTTCCCAAGAAACCACGGACTGCAACAGTATAATCTCGTCCAAATCTCCAATATTTCCTTGTGTCCATTTTTAAGGTTTTGAAATCCAGTTTATCGGTTCCAAATCCTGGGCTTACGGTCAAAGTTGTGTTATGTCTAAAACCGTCTATAGGTCCAGTAAAACCGAAAATTGAATTATCATACACCCAACTTGCCGTCGGTAAAATGGTCGAGTATCTCTGTTCATTTTGAGTTTCATAGCTCCACTGGCCAAAGTCGTCCTGTTCCAAAGTCAAGATAGAGTAATTAATATTATGCCAGGAAAAACCAAAGTCCATCCTTTGAAATTTGCTGAATGGGTGGGATAAAAATCCCTGTAGTCCATAATGACGAAGGCGTGCAAGCGTATTTGTATTGACTCCCCCAATGGGGAAAAAATTAGCATTCTGAAATGCAACAAAATGATAGTCTTTCTGATTCTTTAAATATCCGTAGTAGAAAAAATAATCGCTGTTTTCCAGGGTTAGAACCATTTCCGTTCCAAAGGCAATTTGGTGATCCCCCAAAATATCGCTAAAGGAAAAATAAGTCATGCCACTGGCTCCAAAAACATTACTGATCATCAGGTTGCCGCTGATGAGGTCCAAAGTAAAACGGGTTTTGTAGGTTTTTGGGATATAGTGTCCATCCACTTTTGTGGAATCAACGGAAACCAATTCCTGAGAATCCTGGTCATCAGAAGATGAATTCAAATATTCGTAGCCGCGTGCAAATATCCAATTTGAATACCCTTTTGAATAATCTGAGACCCGATCCGATCTTTTATGACGTCTTAAGTCTGCAATTTTTTCATCATCCGTATCACTATTTAAGACATACTGCGTAGGAGCGACTTTTTTTTGAGATTGTTCGAGAGGATTTGCCATGCTGTACAAATCCCAGCCGGTATTGGCGTAGCCAGCAAATATAAGCAAATCATCATTCCCGGAAAGAGTTGGTTGCTGTAGGCCCGTTAATACGTTTGAAATGGCATAGGATTGGTGGGATTTACCTTCTTCAAGAGACTGTACATATAGATTCCATACACCCTGATGATCTGATGTGTACAATAAGGCATTTTTTGTATGAGCCCAGACCGGATGCGATTCATTATGCTCCGTATCCGTGATACGCATAATTTCTCTGGATTGAACGTCTGCAATATAAATATCAGTTTGGCTGTAGTCAAACTCACTCATTCTCCGGCTGAATTCACCTGACACAAACTCACCACGATCCGAAACAAATGCAATTTTTGATCCATTTTTGTTCCAAGCCGGATAGGAATCGGAATAAATATCATCTGTTATCTTTTTATTCGTTCCCGTTTCTAAGTCATAAACGTAAATATCACTGGCATTGCCTTGACTCCCAACAAAAGCAATTTTTTCACCCACCGGACTCCAGGCTGCAGAAAATACACCATCCAAGTCCATTGAAATTTTTTCTCTTTTTCCTGTATCAACGTTAATGACATGAAGTGCATCTCGTTTTCCTGCCTTGGTTGCCACCACTATTTTGTCATTGTCCGGGGACCATGACAAACCCGGTTGGAGCCATTTCAATTCTTCAAAATCAACACTGCGATTCCCTTTGATTAATCGTTTGATCTTTTTCCCGGTCATGGCATCCAAAATGAGTATGTCAAAATACCCGGATTGATCCGATAAAACGGCAACCATACTGCCATCTGGAGATAGAGCAGGGCTTACGTTATAAAAATTCTTTGCCTTTTTGTGATCAGTCAGTTTCTCAGACATATCTTCCAACGGATCGCGATCTTTAACGTCCGGCCAATATTCTTTCTTCAAGTATTTATGCCATTGAACCGTAAGTTCATCGTAGTTCATCCCCAAAGCATGTTGATATCCTTGCTCTGCGTTCTGAGTGAATTTCATCGAACGAAAAACGTCTCCAATTTTTTCTCGCCCATATTTACCTGCAATGAATCGCCATAGAGACTGACCCCCTTTGTAGGCCATAAAATAATTCAATTCCTTTACCGTAGGCATTCTCTCATGAATGGCAATATCCCGAAGGACCATATCCGCTTTCGTATCCCAATTGGAACTTAAAAATTCGGCTAATCCCTCATTAGACCAAATTGGGACGCGAATCCGTGTTCTACTCGAGACGACATGTTGCATACTCCCGCCATAAACCATGTCGTTTATCAAAGCATGCACAAGTTCATGGTGGATAACGTGACGAAACTGTTCGTAATCCCCGCTGAAAGGGAAAATGACACGATTCTTAAACAGTTCCGTTACCCCACCTATACCCTCGGACATGTAATTCTGAACGACGTTTGTTTGCTGAAAATCGTTGTGAGAATTATAAATAAGGATAGATACGCGTTTTTTCAGATCCCAAAGAAGATGTTTTGAAATTTGTTCGTAAGCATCTTCAGCCTCAGTAGCGGTAAATTCCGCCAAGTTTAATTCACCACTGTAATAATAAATATCAAAATGCGGTGTCTGGATAAAATTCCAGTTAAAATTTCGATATTGAACTTTGTTTTGACCAAACGATTGTGCGCTCAAACCAGTGCAAAGGAATAAAATAATGACAATATATGATTTCATTTATCTTGAAAGTACGTCTCTTTAGTAGCTTTGTTCCTCGAGATTAGTAATTTTTTATCAATGATGTCAATAAATGATATTATTAAAATGCGGTCAGCCCTTGCCCGTATTTAACGACACAGTTAAGTTCCGCCCCTGATGAAAACACCCCTCTATTTTATTTCCGATACTCATCTAAAAATGAATTTGACTTCTGAAGAAAAAAATCGACGGGAGCGGTTGTTTCGGCTATTGGAAAAAATTCGTGAAACCGGTGGTACGTGCTTTTTTGTCGGGGATATATTCGATTTTTATTTTGAATATCCAGATCTGGTTCCAAAAGCCTATATCGATTTTTATGAAAAAGTGCAATCTTTGAAAAAAAGTGGAGTTTTATTCCATTTTTTGCTGGGGAATCATGATTACTGGGTTCAGGATTTCATGACAAAGATCTTGATGGATAAGGTACACTTTAACGATGCAACATTTGAAATTAACGGGAAAAAATTCTATGTGACGCATGGAGACGGACTTTTGAGTTGGGATCGTGGATATCGTATCCTAAAAAAAGTGATTCGGTCTAGATTGTTTATCTGGATGTTTCGCTGGCTTCATCCAACTTTAGGATACAAATTTGCTCGATTCGTGTCCAGAAGTGGAGAGCA